>CAKQZO010000001.1 GCA_934293835.1 uncultured Lacticaseibacillus sp.
GAAAGTCTGCTACATCTTAATCGGGCTTTACGTCTTCTGGGACAGCGGCCTCATCACCCACATCATCAGCTGGTTCTAACGATCGCACTTCTAATCAAAAAACGCCTCCGCACCTGATTCGCTCGAATCAGATACAGAGACGTTTTTTAATGCTTAGCCGCGGATACGGTCGAGTTCGGCCTTGTAAGCCTTGGCAGTCTCGGTAACCCCAGCATAGTCGCCAGTCTTAGCCTTGGCGGTCAAGTTGGAGCCGGCACCGACGAGGGAGACACCAGCTTCGAACCATTCTGCCATGTTATCCAGTGAAACCCCACCGGTAGGCATGATGGACAGTTGTGGGAATGGTGCCTTCACTGCCTTGACCATACCTGGGTGCATTGCGGAACCAGGGAAGAGCTTGATCAAGTCACAACCGGTTTCCAAAGCGCGTTGAATCTCGGTTGGGGTCATGCAACCTGGGGTGTAAGGAATGTTGTACAGGTTGCAGATCGTTGCGACTTCCTTATTGAAGGAAGGGCTGACGATGAATTCCGCCCCCGCCATGATTGCCAGACGCGCAGTCACAGGATCGAGCACGGTCCCAGCACCGATGATGACAGCATCGTCATCAGCATACTTGCTGGTCAATTCAGCGATCACCTTGTCCGCTTGCGGCACGGTGAAGGTCAATTCGATGGCAGTTACGCCACCGGCGATAACCGCATCACTTTGCTTCAAAGCCCCTTCTGGGTTGTCATCGCGAACAACTGCGACGACGCCGGCCTTTTGCAGGCGCAACAAGTTCTCTACTTTTTGCATGGTTTACGCTCCTTTAGGAATGTCTACAGATTCTTACAGAATTCATTATACACTTTTTTATTAAAAGGGAAACCGTTTACCTCTAAATATGTTAGAATAAGTTGAACGCGGGTAGAACCGCTTGCATAAATTCTAGAAAAAAGGGGTATTCTCCAATGACCAAAGTGCTTACTGTAGGGGAAATGATGTTACGTCTCAAGCCTCAAGATCACCAACGGATCTTGCAGGCCAATACTTTCGAAGCCAATTATGGCGGCTCCGAAGCCAACGTTGCCGTGTCGCTCTCGCTGCTCGGTGACGACGCTCAGTACCTAACGAAGGTGCCTGACAACGCCCTCGGCCAGATGGCGACTGGCACGCTGCGCCAATACGGTGTCGACACCAGCAAAGTCTTAGTCGGTGGTCCCCGCCTGGGCATCTACTTCTTCGAAAAAGGCGCATCCATCCGCAGCACCAACGTCGTTTATGATCGCGCCGGAAGTTCTTTTGCCACGATCGCAGGCAAGGAATTCGACTGGGCCAAGGTCTTGGACGGAGTCGATTACTTCTACTTCTCTGGCGTGACGCCTGCCTTGAACGACGAAATCGCCAACGCCTTGATCGAAGGCGTTAAGTACGCGCATGCCCACGGCGTACAGGTCTGCTTCGACGCCAACTATCGTGGCAAGATGTGGACGCCTGAGAAGGCCCAAAGCGTCGTCGGCCAGATCATGCCTTACGTCGACATTTTCCTCGCCAACGACGAAGACTACGAAGCATCACTCGGTATGGCAGCCTTCGACGGCGATATGAGCCGCGGCATCGACCAGCTGGACAGCTTCAAGGCCACCATGGCCAAGGTTGCAGCTAAGTATCCTAACATCAAGGTGATCGCCAGCGTCGTTCGCAACATCCACTCTGTCGAAAACCACAAGTGCACCGCCTTGCTGTGGCAAGGTGGCAAGACCTATCAAGGTCCTGTCTACGACATGCACGTCTTCGAAGGCGTCGCTTCCGGTGATGCCTTCGGGGCCGGCCTCGTGCACGGCCTGATTCACGGCTTCGATCCGCAAGCCTTGATCAACTACGCCGACACGGCCAGCGCCTTGAAGCTGACCGTTTCCGGTGACTTGAACATCGTCACTGATGCCGACATTCGTGGCACCATGGAATCTGCCGGCGGGGTCAACCGCTAAGCAATCGGCGCCAAAAAGCACTCGGGCTTCCCAACTTGGGAAAGCGCGAGTGCTTTTTTTGACATTTCCCGGGAAATATCCCAATCACCACGAAAATCGCCAGTATCCGCAACGACAGCACAATTCTGACCAAGGCCGCCTTATGCTGAATAAGCCTGCATGACCTCAGAGTCTTCCTCAAAAAATGGGTAAAGGGAATCTGCTCTACTTTTCCAGAAAACATCGGCGCACTAGAAATACTTCTAATCCTGCCTTCACGCACAAAAACAAGCCCCTATCTCACGATAAGGACTCGCTTCCTAAGCATTCGCATCCAAGAACGCCTGCAATGCTTCTTGTGTTGGATAACCATCGTTGTCACCAGGGTGTTGCACGGCAATCGCGCCGACCGCGTTGGCGCGCTGGACGGCCTTGGCCAGCGGCAACTTTTCTAGCAGTCCGGTGATCAACCCCAGAGCGAACCCGTCGCCGGCACCGACCGTGTCGACCACCTTGGCGGCCTTGAAGCCCGGCACCGTGAACGTCTCGCCAGCACGCGTCTTGACGAACGCGCCTTTTGGCCCGATCTTGACCACGACCGCCTGTGTGTATTTACCTTGTCCGAGGTAAAAATCGGCGATTTTCTCCGGGTCACGGGTGCCGACCAGCTGCTCGCCTTCGCCAATGCCCGGCAAGACGATCGTCGCTTCACGCGCCAACATGTTCAGTGTCGAAACCATCGTATCGTGATTGGCCCAGAGACTCGGCCGAATGTTGGGATCGAAGGTGAATTCGATCTGATGCTCATGCAGTAAGAACATGAATTGTTGCACGGCCGCCAACGCCTTGTATGAGATCGCCGGAAAAATACCGGTGATGTGCGCCCAGCGCACACCGTCAAAATCGATTTTGCCCAGGCTGGCGGGGCTCAGATGTGCGGCCGCCGAGCCGCGCCGGAAGTACGCCGTGGCCGGGTCCCCGTGGCTGACTTGATTCTTGAATTGCAACCCCGTCCAGTGATCAGGCGTCTGCGCAAGGTAGCGCGTCCCGACATGGTTGGCTTCCAACTGCTGACGGATGAAAGTGCCGAACGCATCGGTGCCGACTTGCGAGATGTACTCGACGCTGTGGCCCAAGCGCGCCGCGCCCACCGATACGTTGACCTCGGCCCCAGCTAAATACTTCCGAAAATGTTCCGCATCGGTCAGGCTCTTATCTAGGTCCGTCGATGCAAACAGCGTGATTGGTTCACCGATCGTCAATAACTCGCTCATCATCATTATCCTTTCGTTGTAAACGGTTGCATATCCTCTGTGAAAAACATCCCAGCCCTACGGAAAGCCAGGATATCATTCGATTCATGAGTGAAATGGTCGAGGGACTGAGATTTCTTACGCATTGGGAAATCGGTTTCCTCTATAGCCCTACTATAAGGCGGTCACCAACAAATGTCAACCGCCTCAACCAAAACTTCTATAAAGATGCGCGCACATGGACCTCGGCTGGGATCTCAGTGCGCCCGACAAACACGTCTTGCCCGGCGATCATCTCTTCCAGACGCGTCGCCACCTCTTGGCCGATTTTCTCCGGATTCTGGTTGACGACCGACAGCGGCGGGTTCGCTAGGCCGCCCCAGTTCCAGTCATCATACCCACACAGCCCGACGGCGCCAGGCACGGCGACGTGATTGGCCTGCAACCAACGTAGCGTCGCCATCAACAGATTCCCGTTGGCGGCAAAAATCGCCGGCTTATCTTCGCCAATGCGCTCATGCCACTCAACGATGCCACTGATATCCTCATCGTCTTTGACTTCCAGCAACGTCACCGGAATATCCGCGTCGCGGCAAACCGTCGCAAACGCCCGGTAACGCTCGTAGCGCACCGTCGCCTCATCGACCGGATTGGAGATCACTAAGACGTTGCGGTAGCCTTTTTCCAACACGGCCTGCGCGAGCACCCGTCCAGACGCGGTGTCGTTGGAGGTGACGCAAGGAAAAAGCAACGGCTTCAACAGCCGATCGACTAAGACCACCGGAATGTCCGCATCTGCCAGGAATTTGTACGCGGCCGCATCCGGACGTGCCGGCTGCAAAATGATTCCGTCGACGTTTTGCGAGATCAGATTCTTCAACGCAGCTTCTTCCTGCGCGGGATCTTCGCCGCCGTCTGCGATCAAGATCTGATCTTGTTGTGGCCGAACGACTCCGGAGATACCTTTGATCAGGAAGGTTGAGTACACATTCGACACATCCCCCACCACGACCCCGATCTGGTGGGAACGCTTGGATTTCAGCGCGCTTGCGTTGTAATTCGGCACATAACCGAGCGTCTCGATCACATCTTGGATCTTGTGCCGCGTCTCCAATGACATCCGCTCGAAGCGACCGTTGAGGTACCGGGAAACCGTTGCCTTAGAGACGCCTGCCGCTTGCGCCACGTCATTAATCGTATATTTTGCCATCTTACTCCTCGTTTCGTCTACTTGCTTCCTCCATTGTACACTCATCCCCCACCTTCTTGAAACCGGTATCCCTTGTTTAATCTCGACCCTTCCAGTACATTGATAGTGACCAACAGAAATATTAGGAGGGAATAGATGACTTACGGTTATATTAAAATGATTCGTGGTTTCGTCGGCCATACACCGATCATTCTCAACTGTGCCGGGGGTGTTTTGCTGAACGCCAAGCACGAGGTCTTGTTGAACCTGCGCGCCGACACCCACAACTGGAGTCTGCCAGGCGGCTACCTGGAATATGGTGAGACTTATGCCGAAGGCCTCGTTCGCGAGTATAAAGAAGACAGCGGCCTCGACGTGCGCATCATCCGGCCGCTCAAGTTGTTCGACCGTGGGGAGATTCACTACCCGAACGGCGATATCGCCCAGACAATCTCGATGTTGTACCTGGTTGCCCCTGTCGCCGGGCAGCTGTTAAGTGCCGAAACCGACGAGACGCTGGCCCTTAAATTCTGGCCATTCGCTCAATTACCGCCCTTGCTGAATCGTCAAACTGAGGAAATGTTGGCCTATGCCGCCACAATTCCGGAAGCATAAAAAAGTTAGCCAACCCATACACTGGGCGTTCGCTCAAAGCTTGAATAATAGGTTAGGAGACGTGAAATCTTAAAATCAGATTTCACGTCTTTTGTTATTAATGCCTGTTTACGGGCATTAGCATTGGTAAAAAAATTTAGGAACCTTTAAAAATAGGGTTTACTTATGAAATTTTTTGGTTAAACTAAAAAGTGATTTCAGAAAGGAGTTTGTTCAAATTGAAGGATCAAAACAATGCCCCCAAAAGGCATAAGCTCATCGAATACGCCAACGGCCCGTCGCTGGAAGAAATCAACGGCACGGTCGAGGTACCCAAAGGCAAAGGTTTCTGGCGCACCTTATTTGCTTATTCAGGTCCCGGGGCTTTGGTTGCCGTCGGTTACATGGATCCAGGTAACTGGTCTACCAGTATCACCGGGGGGCAAAACTTCCAATACTTACTGATGTCCGTCATCTTGATTTCCAGTTTAATCGCTATGCTCTTACAATACATGGCGGCTAAACTGGGCATTGTCACGCAAATGGACCTCGCCCAGGCAATCCGTGCCCGGACGAGCAAGACATTAGGCATTATTCTTTGGATCATGACCGAGTTCGCCATCATGGCGACCGATATCGCTGAAGTTATCGGGGCCGCGATCGCGCTTTATCTGCTATTCAACATTCCACTTGTGATTGCCGTTTTCGTCACTGTTTTTGACGTCTTGCTATTATTGCTCTTAACGAAAATCGGTTTCCGGAAGATTGAAGCGATCGTGGTCTGCTTGATCATGGTCATCTTGTTGGTCTTCGTCTATCAAGTTGCGTTGTCTAGTCCTGACTGGGGCGGTGTCATCAAGGGCTTGGTCCCAACCGCAGGCACGATTGCCAGCCACCCGACGATTGCCGGAATGAACCCATTGTCTGGTGCCTTGGGGATCATTGGGGCGACCGTGATGCCACATAACCTGTACTTGCACTCGGCAGTTTCCCAAACTCGTAAGATCAACCATGACGACGATGAAGAAGTTGCTCAGGCCGTTCGTTTCTCCGCTTGGGATTCTAACATCCAGTTGTCACTGGCGTTCGTCGTTAACTCCTTGCTTCTGATCATGGGGGTTGCGGTCTTCAAGTCAGGTGCCGTCAAGGATCCTTCCTTCTTCGGTCTGTATGAAGCCTTATCCAACACCTCGATGCTTTCTAACGGCGTGCTGATTGCCGTGGCAAAATCCGGGATTCTCTCCGTCTTGTTCGCCGTTGCCTTGTTGGCCTCTGGTCAGAACTCGACCATCACCGGAACCTTGACCGGGCAAGTGATCATGGAAGGGTTCGTGCACATGCGGATGCCGTTATGGGCCCGCCGTCTGGTTACCCGTCTGATTTCTGTTATTCCGGTGCTGATCTGCGTGGCAACTACATCACGTATGAGTGTCATCGACCAGCATACCGCGTTGAACAATCTGATGAACAACTCGCAGGTCTTCTTGGCCTTCGCGCTGCCATTCTCCATGTTGCCACTGTTAATGATGACTGACTCCAAGGCTGAAATGAGTGCCCGCTTCAAGAACGTGGTTTGGGTCAAGGTTTGCGGCTGGGTTTCCGTTATCGGCTTAACCTACCTGAACTTGATTGGTCTGCCTGATTCTTTCGCCGACTTCTTAGGCGATCACGCTTCGGCTTCTGCCATCGGCATGGCCCATATCTTCGCCTACATCGCAATCGTCTTGGTCCTTGCGCTCCTGGCATGGTGCACATGGGATCTGTATCGCGGCGACAAGCGTCTTCGCGAGATTCAAGCCGCAAATGGCGGGAACCGCGCAATGCCGTCTTATGAAGGAGGGCAAGACTAATGATCACCGATCATTCCCAAAAGCTTCTGCGTCTTGCTAACACGCTGGCAACATTCGGCACTGCCTTCTATCGCGCCGAGGTAGACACTCCGATGCCGATCTTCACCGGCGTCCTGGAATCTGCCGCCTATGATGTCTATCAAGGAGGTCGTTACTGATGGCTACAAAAGATTTTGAAAAAATTCTCGTCGGGGTCGATGACTCTGCCGACGCCTTGGCCGCCTTCCGTTACGCGATCCATCGCGCCAAGGCCGACAACGCGGCGCTGATCATCACCAGCATCTTGGAATCTGATGATTATAGCGTCTACCAAGCGCTGGACAAAGATTACGTCCATGGTGAAGCCGCCGAGCTTGAGCAACACATCCAAGGCTACCGCAAGCTCGCCGAACAAGCCGGGATTCAAGACGTCCGCGCCGTCATCGGCGAAGGCGATCCTGGCGAAACGATCGTCAAGACGCTGATTCCTAAGTATCAGCCCGACCTTCTGATCATCGGTGCCGAAGCGAAGAAGGGCCTCGCCAAGCATTTTGGGAGCCAAGCTTCCTACATGGCCAAGCATGCTCCGATCTCAGTGCTCGTTATCCGCGAGTGATTTAGAATTCATCCTAAATGCAACGCAATTCGCTCAGGGGTACGGCGTTGGCCGTGCCCCTGTTGACGTTATCCGGAGGCTTATTATGGCGAATCATGGCCAACGGCGCGCACAGATTTTGACGACGGCTCAACAGCTTTTTGCCGAACAAGGCTTCGCCAACACCACAACGCGTCAACTGAACCAAACCGTCGGCATCGCCGATGGGCTACTCTATTATTATTTTCCCAAAGGCAAGCAACAGTTACTCGATACCATCGTCGCGCAAGGCGTCGCGGCGCGACTCGACAATGTCGACCTGACCCTGAACGGTGCCACCGATCTCGCAACGCTTGAAGCGAAGCTGATGACGATCATGGGCCGCTTATGGGCGCTGCTCACCAGCCCCGAAGGCTATCAGGTCTTCATCATCACCATCCGCGAACGGCCGCGCCTGTCTCAAGAAGCGGCAGACTGGCTGCCGCACGTGATGGCCGAAGCCCGAACACGCATCGCGACCGGGCTCGAGCAGCTCACATGGCTGATCTTAGATGAGCCCGCCACCATCCAGCTCGCCGGTATGATTTTTGCAATCTTTCAGGCAACGCTGTATTCGGAGCTATTAGTCACCGACCAGCGGCGCCTAACCGATGCCAGCCGCGAGCGGCTGCAAGCACAACTCCACTTTCTGCTGACGAGCATCGCCGCCTAGGTAAATAAAAAATGGTGTCACCCCGCTGAATTGGGAGTGGCACCATTTTTCATTCGCCGTGGCGCTTGCCACGCAAGACGTGATCGGCATGTTCAAGCGTCTCATCGATCACGTCTAAGATGTGGGGATCGTCGAGGCGATAGAAGATCTGCTTGCCGACGCGCCGGGTGCTGACCAGCTGATATGCACGCAGCGCCGCTAGCTGATGCGAGACGACCGACTGGGCGACGCCGAGCAGGTTCACGATCTCAGTCACATTGTGTTCACGATCCTCAAGCAGATAAAGCATCTGCAAGCGCGTCGGGTTGCTGAGTAGCTTGAAGATCCGCAACGATTCATCTAGGTGGGCATTATCGATTAAAGGCAAGCGTATCCCCTCCGTCATATTACTTATTATTGTGAAGAATTCGGCTAATTCCGTCAAGCCAAAAAAGCGCGGCCACCAACCAAATTCAGTTGGTAGCCCCGCCTTGCTTTTGGGATGTTGTCTTAATGAAGCTTAGTCGTCATCATCGTCATCGTCTTCTTCGACGAGCCCTTCCCACGCCGTTTTGCCCAAAAAGGCTTGCAGGTTGCGGATATTGCGGTTGTTCTCGCCGCGTAGCTTGGTCAGATGAGCCGCCATCGCAGGCCGATCTTCGCGTTCGGCTAATTTGATCGCCCGGTCGATAAACAAGTTGGCGAAGGTGAGATCATGCGCGGTGGCATCAACCATCGCCGAAGCACTCTCATACTTCAACCGCGGGTCTTCTTCGATCTTGGTATAGCGCGTGTACTCATCGACGGTGGCTGGAGGCAACTGGTTCTCGTCCAGCAAGACATCGGCGAGGTCATCGAGTTGCGCCCGATTCTGGGCGATCAAGTCGCGGTAGACCTGTTGAATTTGAAAAGCTTGCGGGCCTTTGACAAACCAGAGGATCTGGTGATACTTCACATCCAAGAACCACATGTTGGCCACGATATGCCCGGTCATCGCTCCTGCAGTCGGCTTGTGATGATCGATATCGGCTTGTTTCACTTCCGCTTGGTACTTAGCTTCAATAGCGTCGTTCATAAAAATCCTCCTATATTGACGAGTTTACAGGTCCTTGACCTTGACCTTCTGCACTTCATAGCCCAGCTTGGTGACGACATCAGTCAGTTGATCGGCTGAATTCTGGCTGTCATCGAACTCGGCCTTGACCTTAGCGGCGTTGAACAACACCTTAACGTTATCTACGCCTGGTTGCTGCTTTACAGCAGATTCAATTTTGGTTAAGCAAGACGGGCAGGTCAGCGCGTCTAGTTGCATCGTGATTTTCTTACTCATGATATTGCCCTCTTTCTCTTGATTACAACTACAGTGTACCGGCAATGACTTGATAACAACTTGACCTATATCAAGTTTTGACAAAAATAGCAAAAAAAGCCACACTAAAAGCACAGAGCGAAGCAAAGCGTATTTAGCGATGGGGGTAAGGCAGCTTGGTGCGTGCTGGCGCAGCCAGTGCGTGGCCGAGATGCCTTACCCGCAATTGCGTTGCTTTGCGAAGCTCGACTAACACAGAGCGAAGCGGCGCGCTTCGCCACAATACCAACCACTCATCTCAAAACACCCTGCCATCAAAGGAGTCCCTCATGAATCCAGCCCTCGATCATATTGCCATCTCTGGCATTCGCCGCTTCAACGATGCCGTCAACGGCATCCCCGATATGGTTCGTTTAACCCTCGGCGAGCCCGACTTCAACACCCCTGAACACATCAAAAAGGCCGCGATTGCCGCAATCGATGCCGACTATTCCCACTACACCGCCAATGCCGGCGACCCTGAGTTGCGAACGGCGGTGGCGGCGACGTGGCAGGTCAAATATGACCTAGAATATCGCGCCGATGACGAGATCTTGGTGACCGTCGGGGCCACCGAAGCCATCGCGATCGCCTTACAAGGCCTCGCCGCACCCGGCGACGCGGTCCTCGTGCCAGCACCGGTGTATCCTGGCTACATCCCCCTTTTGACGCTCAACCACATCAAGCCAATCATCATCGACACGCGCGCCAACGACTTTGTCCTCACGCCTGAGATGATCACCGCAACGATTGCCGCGCATCCGCACGATAAGATTACCGGGATTATTTTGAATTATCCTAACAACCCGACTGGCATCACGTATCACGAAGACCAGCTCCGCGCGCTAGCTGCGACTTGCACCAAACACGACCTGTTCATCCTCGCCGACGAGATCTACGCCGAGCTCACCTATGGCAAGCCGCACGTCTCCATCGCGCGCTTCGCCCGAGAACGCACGGTCATCATCTCCGGCCTGTCGAAGTCACACGCGATGACCGGCTGGCGGATCGGCTTCCTGCTTGCGCCGGCACCGATCACGCAGGCGCTGAAAAAGATCCACCAATACACGGTCACCGCAGCCACCACCGTCGCCCAACGCGCCGGGGTCGAGGCCTTGGTGAACGGCCAAGATGACGGCGCCGCGATGCGCGCCATCTACCAGCAGCGGCGCGACTATCTGCTGGCCAGCTTGAAGGCGATCGGCTTTGAGGCGGTCAACCCTGAAGGCGCCTTTTACCTATTCGCCAAGCTACCTGAGCGTTTTCCAGATTCCGAAGCCTTTTGCACCGACCTCGCGCACGTCGATCACCTCGCCATCATCCCCGGTACCGCCTTCGGGGAAGTCGGCGAAGGTTACGTACGCCTAAGCTACGCGGCCAGCACCGCACAACTCCACGAAGCGGTCGCACGCTTAACGCATTACGTCACCACTCACTAACACAATCATCAACGTACGCCTCCACCTCACGACGCAACACCACATCGTGAGGCGGAGGCGTTGCTATTTTTCAATGTTGCAAGATTCATGAACGCAGTGCCATAATAAGCCTTAACTATCAATTGATAAGGAGGTGGTCATGTTTGGATGACACTCAACGGGCGCAAGGTCCTTGGAAACGGAATTTATATGTCTTATGGTTTTGTAGTTTTGTGGCCGGCCTCGCTTTTTCTGAGATCATGCCCTTCTTGTCGCTATACGTAAGCGATATGGGCCACTTCACCCACCAACAGCTAACGTTTTGGTCAGGCGCGATTTACGCGGTCACCTTCCTTGTCACCGCAATCGTCTCGCCGCTTTGGGGTAGCTTGGCCGATCGGACTGGGCGCAAGGTCATGTTGATTCGCGCCAGCCTAGGGATCGCTGTTGCGATGACCTTGATGGGTTTTTGTACGAACGTGTGGGCACTGTTTTTCTGTCGCTTGTTCCAAGGCTTCTTTGCCGGCTACATCCCGAACGCGCAAGCCTTAGTTGCGTCTCAGACCCCGCGTAAAAATGCTGGCGCCGCGCTTGGCACACTGGTCACTGGTCAGGTGTCCGGGACGCTGTTTGGGCCAGTCGTCGGTGGTATCTTGGCGCAACTGTTTTCGATTCGCGCAACCTTCTTCATCACAGCCGGCTTGCTGGTCATCGTGTGCCTAATGTCGGCCTTTTTGGTCACCGAATCCTTCCAACCTGCCGCACCAGCCGCTGGCAAACCCAAGGGCCTCTTGAAACAAGTCGCTAATCCGAAGTTGATCATGATCTTACTCGTCTCTACCATGATCGTCCAAACCGGGAACGCATCGATCTCGCCGATCATCTCCTTATACATCCGGGAACTGATGCACAATCATGGGGCGATCACGATCGTCGCCGGCATCGTTGCCGCCTTGCCCGGGATCTCTAACATCCTCGCCGCACCGCGGCTCGGTCGCTACGGTGACACCCACGGTTCGGGGCGCGTCTTGATCGCCTGCTACCTGTTTGCGGTCATCGTGTACTTCCCGCAAGGCTTCATCGGCAGCGTCGTCGGCCTGGGCGTCTTGCGGCTATTAGTCGGCGTCTCAGATGCGGGATTGTTCCCCACCATCCAGACCCTCCTGACGAAAAATACACCGACTGCGGTGACCTCTGCGATTTTCTCATGGAATCAGTCTTTTCAGGCGCTTGGCAACATGTTCGGCGCCTTGATTGGCGGCGCGATCGCCGGGGTCTTCGACTACAACGTCGTCTTCATCTCCACCGCGATGTTGCTGTTGATCAACCTCTTGGTCCTGCGCTTTGCCGAACCTCAACTACTTCAACCCGCTGACCGTCACTAATTTTTCACCCAACCCCTTCGTGCCGCGAAGGGGTTTTTCGTTCCCAAGCCCGACCCTTCTCGCGCAGGCGCGTGCTACACTATGGTTGGAGGACTGGTTATGACAAACATGCTAACTTATCTCGCGACTTATGGGACCAAAACCTTCGCTGATCAGCCCTTGACCGTGGTTGATGCCGCGATCCTGGCGCAGCTGGCGTATTGTGACTTCGCCCGCAAATCGACCGGTCGCCTCGGCGCGCTGACAGCCGCAGACTGTCAGCAAATGATGGCCCACACCTGGCAGGAGCAGGCCAACCAGGCGTTACTACACCAGCTCGCAACCAGTGTGCGCTATCGCACGGTGCGCTGGCTTTGCCCCGTCGACCGCCGCGATGCCGATCGCCAACAAGAATTCTCCGCGGTGACCTGGCAGCTTGACGCAAACACCTATTACCTCGCCTTCCGCGGCACCCGGGCAGATTTCGTCGACTGGAAAGAAGACTTCAACATGACCTTCCTCGACACGATTCCGTCTCAACACGCCGCGTTAGCTTATCTGCAAGGCATTGCCGCGAAGTATCCGGGCCACTATTACCTCGGTGGCCACTCCAAGGGCGGCAACTTGGCCACCTACGCCTTTTCCCGCACAGGGCGTCTACAAGCCCAGGTCAAGATGGTTTATAACCTCGACGGTCCCGGCTTGAAAAGGCCGCTTCCGCCCAACCCCAAGGTGTTGAAGCTCGTGCCGCAAAACTCTGTAATTGGGATGATGCTCGATAACGGCCAAGACTTCGGGGTCGTACACAGCACCGCCAGTGGCTTTCGCCAGCACGACCTGTTCACCTGGGAGGTCCGCGACCATAACTTTGTTTATCTAGACGCCACCGATCGGCGCAGCCAATACTTGCAGCGTCTCTTGACGCAATGGACGCAAACTGTTCCGGACGCGACCAAACAACAGGCGCTCGACGCGGCCTACGCGCTTATTGCTTCAACGCAACAAGCGACCTTCGCCGAGCTTGCGGCCAATCCTGCCCAGACGACCAAAACCATTCTGGCAGGCCTCCACCACAGCGACCCCGAAGACCGGCAAGCATGGCGGGCCGTCCTCGACGGGTTCGCCCACGCTGCCTTTCGCAACAACAACTAGATTGGCATTGACGAATCGGACCGAGGTGTTACAATATAAGTTACAAGTTACTTATAAAGTCACAACCAGGAGGTAATGAGATTTATGACAACTTATGCAGTGACGGCCGCTACCGGGCGCTTCGGTCAGGCCGCAGTTCGCTACTTAACCCAACGCTTACAACCCGGTGATGCCGTAGTAGCTTTGGCCCGCAACCTCGACAAGGCGACCAAACTGATGCCGGCCAACGTCGCGGTGCGCCTCGGCGATTATACCAACGAAGCCGGGCTCGCCCAGTCACTTACCGGCATCGACCGCCTGTTGTTCATCTCTGGCCAGCCGGGCCAAGCCGTCAGCCGCGCTGTGCAACATCAGCGCGTCGTCAATGCGGCCAAAACGGCCGGGGTCAAGTTCATCGCCTACACCAGCTTCCCGCAGGCGCCAACGAATCCGGCCGCCTTGGCCGCTGACCACAAGGCCACCGAAGAGGCGATCACCGCTTCCGGCATCGCCCACAGCTTCTTGCGCAACAACTGGTATCTTGAAAACGAGGCGGCGACCCTCAAGGCCGGCGCCGCCGGCAGGGCGGTCGTCTACGCCGCAGCCGATGGGCAAGCCGGCTGGGCGCTCGAGCGCGAGTACGCCGAAGCAGCCGCCATCGTGCTGACGACCAAGGATCCGCAACCCGTCTACGAATTCTCCGGTGCGCCGCACACCTACGCCGATCTCGCCGCCGCCATCGACGGCGACGTGGCCACCGAACAGCTCTCCGATGCGGATTACCAAGCGGGGCTCGAAAAGGTCGGCCTGCCAGCACCGGTTGCCGAACTCCTCACTGGCTTCCAGACATTGATTCGCCAAGGCGGGCTCAAGCCAAGTACCAACGATTTAGCAACCGTCCTGGGTCATCCCCTCACGGCACTACCAGCCGCGATCAAAGAGGTCCTGAACTAACATGAAGTACTCGCACAAACTGTCAGACGCCGTGCATATCTTGGCCTTCGTGGAAATTTTCCCCACCACCGCCTCTAGCGCTGAGATCGCCGCTTCGATCGAAGCCAATCCCAGCCTCGTCCGCCGGTTGATGGCGCTGCTCAGCAAAGCCGCTCTGCTCAGCACGCATCCCGGAGTTGGCGGCGCCAAGTTGGCCAAGCCCGCGGATCAGATCACCTTACTTGATGTTTATCGGGCGATCGACGACAACCAGCAACTGCTTCACGTCGACCCCAAAACCAACTTGGCTTGCCCGGTCGGCGCCAACATTCAAGCCACGCTCGACGGCGTTTATGCTCAGGTGCAACAAGCTGCCGAAGCCGAGATGGCCACCATTACGCTGGCGACGATCATCCAAGAGCTCCGGCAGCGGGCGGCGCAATAATCAGTGGGGGCTGTGATGAACGTCACAGTCCTTTTTCGTGCATCCGAAGTGCCATCTAGATACCTATTCGCTAATTTGTTCCAGCATTCTCGTCTAGACTGTGCTATTCTGGAAGCGTTAACGATATAGGAGGGACCTATCTTGAGAATTGCCTTAATTGCCCATGACGAGAAGAAGCCTTTGATGAATCAGCTCGCGATCGCCTATGAACCGATTCTTGCCCAACACACCCTATTTGCGACCGGTCACACCGGCCAACAGATCCACGACGCCACCGGCCTTGAGGTCACCGGTTTCAACTCTGGTCCCCTCGGTGGCGATCAGGAAATCGGCGCCTTGATTGCCAAAAATCAGCTCGACTTGGTGATTTTTCTCCGCGACCCGTTGACCGCCCAGCCTCACGAGCCCGATGTCAACGCCTTGATCCGGCTGTGCGATGTTTACAACGTGCCTTTGGCGACCAACCTCGGCACCGCCGAAGTCCTGTTGCGCGGCTTAGACAGCGGCTTTATCAACTTCCGCTCCTTAGTCAACGGCGACACGAGCAAGCACGAAGCTTACTGATCGTTGCATCTGCTTTGGCTCACTTTAAAAAGGATCGCTGAACGCGATCCTTTTTTGCGTCTCGGCCGCTGAGCCGCTACACTGATTACGAGGTGAAATTATGTCGACCAACACATTCTACGCGTACCAGGCGCTCGCCCAGCAACCCAGCTGGCAAAGCACCCTGCGCTATATCATCATCATTCTCGGCGCCGTTATTATCGCCGGCTACGTCTTGTTCCACCTGCGCCACCGGGACGTGACCAGGTATCGCGACCTGTTGACGATCATCGTCTTGGTCGTGTTGCTGACGATCGGGATTCAGGTGCGCGACATCCAGGCCAACCGTAGCGCGACCCAGAATTCGCAGGCGGTGACGACACTGATTCAAAGCATCGCCAAGGCCAAAAAGATTCCGCGCCAAGACGTTTACGCCAACAGCACCAGCGTCTACTCAGGGATGCTGATTCAGCTGCGCAAAAACAGTCGCGAGACCTATGTGGTGACGATCGATCCTGATGGCAAAAGCTTCCAGCTCAACCACACCCACCTGATCGCGCCGCACAGCACTTACATCGAGGAATGACCTATGCCAATTTTTCAAGATCTCTATTTCAACACCGCGATGAAGCTTCTGATGGGCTTCATCACCTTCATCGTCCAAATCAAGCTGACCGGCAAAGGCAACATGGCCCCCAACACCATTGTTGACCAATTGCAAAACTTCGTCCTCGGCGGCATCATCGGCGGCGTGATCTATTCGACGGACATCGGCCTATTGCAGTTCACCAACGTCTTGTTGATCTGGACGCTGATCGTCGTTGGTAGCAAGACGCTCAGCAACCACTTTCCCCTTTTCCGGCGCTGGATCGACGGCGAGCCGGTCCTCTTGATTCACCGCGGCCAAGTACTGGTTGATAACGCCAGCAAGGCCGGCATCTCCGCGACCATTTTGGCTGATAAGTTACGCGCCAGCGGTGCCAGCGATATTCGCGACATCGATCGCGCGATTCTTGAGCGCAATGGCCAGCTGACCATCATTCGCCGCGGCGAGGCCGGCATCAAGCTTCCCTTGATCGTCGATGGCAAGATCGACGCAGACGCCTTAGACCTGATCGGCAAAGACGAGGCCTGGTTGCTGGCCGCCTTGCACGAGCAAGGATACAATCCCGAAGACGTCTACATGGCGACCTACGGCGATCACCTCACGATCGCGGCTTACCAGCGCGGCCGCGCGCATTAACCCACACCAAATCCACGTCCCAGGTGCGCCTGAACGTGGATTTGGTGTGGGTGTAAGCCCAACTATGCAATTACGAGGATTGGCGCGCGTTGCGGTCGCTAATGACTGCCCGCGCTGTTTCCTGTCGGCCCCTGTCAATGAGCGGCAGGGTGAGCAACGACTGGTCCGCAGTCGTGCTCTGTGTACGTGAATGTGCCGCGGTGCCGGCCGGTATTAACCTTAGACACCTTAACTCCTACATTTGCGTTGCACCGCGTTTCGGAGAGCTGAGTTGCAAGACACTTAGACACGGTCCACTTGTCACCAAGTGCTGGTTCATCCAGGTTGCCCGCTGACGGTAGATGGCGTTACCCGTCTTCAGGAATCGGTTCACTCTGGGGTTGAGATCCAGCGCTCCGCAAGCGAAACACTGTGGACTGATCTCACTAGTATGCTGAGGAACGAAGGGTCTAACAAGCCGGCCGCCAGTGCCCTTCTCAGCGCCTAGGGGTATTATTGCACGAGATGTAATCGGTTGCAAGTAATTAGTCTCGTCAGCCGCTGAAATTTTTTCTAACCGGTTGGAATCAGCTCGTCGCCGCAAAACTACCCGCGATCAGATCCGCCAAATCAGCGACACGGGCGAAACCATCGAGACGGGCGCTGAGCCAATGCGCCTTGGCCATGTGATACGCTGGCAAGAAACCAGGCTGCAGCTGCAACATTGAGTTGAGCTCCGGATCGACTTTTAGATTCAGAAGCGCAACGCTATCCGTGCCTTGAAGGCCAAGCTTGTCGGCGGGCACATCCATGAGCAAGCCAAACCACTTCCCGCCTTGATGCCGCAACGCAATATAGTCCGGATAGTGCTTGAACGGATGATCGACCACCGCGTTGTACTCATTCTGACAGTATGTCACGACCTCATCTCTGGTCATCTTATCCCCCTGTTTGCGCTTGTTTCACGTGAAACGGTCGCCAGCTTAGCGACTCGCCCCAGACAGATTCAAGACGATGACGCCGATCACAATCAAGGCGATCCCGATGACATTGGGCAAGCTCAGCGCTTCTTTCCAAACCAAAACGGCCACGATCGTCGTCAGCAGAATCCCCAACCCGGCCCACAGCGCATACGCCACACTCAGATTGATCGACTTCAGCGATAGCGACAAGAAGTAAAAGCAGGCCCCGTATGCCAACAACGACTCCAACGTGGGCCAAAGCACCGTAAAGCCGTTGGCGGCTTTCAACAAGTTCGTGCCTAACAATTCACCAAAGATTGCCAACAACAAAAATAAATATCCCGTAATGGTTTCCTCTTTTCATCAACTCATCACGTTAAACAAAACAAGCGCGATTTACCAACGTAAGGATACTCCCTAAGCCGACAAACGACAAATACGAGGACGCCTCGATCAGCCAATCAACAGACGCACGCCGTTAAACGCATTCAAGACAATGACACTGACGACAACGATTCGATACAGGCGCAACACTGCACGTTCCGAAAATTTGCGATTCAGACTTGCCCCTAAGAATCCCCCACAGATGGCTGCACCCAGAATAAAAGGCAACAACGTCAACTCAACATGATCTTGCGCCAAATGTGGAAGCGCACTCGCAAGTTTAGATAACTGAGAAAAAAAGATGATGACTATCGAGTAGACTGTTGCCATCTTGATATCAAAGTTAAAACAAAAAACTAAAAGGGCAACGTTGATCGGCCCGCCACCTATTCCCAAAAGGGTCGCCAGCCAGCCCAAAATCAGTCCCACCGCAATATCAACGACTTGTGGATAACGAACTTTAAACGCCTCTGCTCGTGGCTCTGCATAGCGCAGCGCCCAGATGAGCGTTATTAAGGTCAAAATAATTTGAATCAAGTTCACTTGATGTGCTGCGAACCAACTCGATAACAATCGAAACGTCGCATCACCTAACCGTCCACCAACAATCGCGCTTAAAGACAAGGCCACCGTTCGTGCAACATTCACGCGTGCACCACCTTTGATTTGTTTCGCAGTGGATACGATTGCCATCACAAATACCGCGAAACTAGAATAAAAATTGATTGCACTCAGCGGGCTTTGTGCGACTAGGTCCAGTGCCGGCTTAATAATAACCCCGCCACCCATTCCTGATATTGCACCAATCGTGTTCGCCAAGATAATTATGATAAAGTAAAAAATTCCTAATCCCAATATGCCACCTTCTCCTGCGTTTCAATAACAAAGGGCCTAAGCTGGCTTAGACCCTTTGGCATCAATTTTTTACATCATTCGTTACTTTAGGACGCGTTGCTGCCGTCATTGGTAGACCAGTATCATAATCAAGTTCACGAGGCGCATACTCTTCATTTTCTTTCTGACGTGTGTATCCATCATTCTCCCACTGAGGCTTTTTATCTTTGCGCCAAGGGCGAACCGCCCACTGATAACCACGATACGGATCTCGAGTCTCATTCATATGTGCAAGCAATCGATCATGAAGCGCATCGCGTTGGGATTGATATTGTGGATCGTCAATCAAATTCTGACATTCATACGGATCATCATCGAGCGCGTAGAATTCATCTTTATCCATCAAATTAATCACTAATTTGAAATGCTCACTCGTCGCCGCACGCATCATCTGTAGTCCCCCAAAGCCGTCGTGAGCAACTTCATAACGTGTCCACTCTGTAAAAACAGTGTCATTAATCGTGACCGACGGATCATAAATCTGCTTCAGCATGCTACGACCTTCAAGGATCTTGGGGATTGGCACCTCCATATAATCCATAATCGTCGGCACAAGATCGATGTGTGATGCTGGTGCGGTCACAACCTTCCCCACCGCACCACCACGGATGATCAAAGGAATATTGGCAATTTCACGATAGGCCGCCGCATTTTTCATCTGTAATTTATGCGAGCCGAGCATATCACCGTGATCAGAGGTATAAATCACCAAGGCATCCGGATACTGTTGATTAATGACTTCTGTCAGACGTCCAATTTCCGAATCAACGAATGTGTTGCAACCTAAAAACAGCGCTAATCCTTTGGATGGCCTATTCAGTACCGCTGCGGGTTTATCACGATCTTCTCCTGCCCAAAGCTGCTGTAATAATGGCTTATCATCAAGGTGATCGTCATAGTTAGGATAATCATCAAACTTAAAATCAGAGTACATCGTGTTGTAAGGTGCCGGGCAAATACTAGGTCCATGCGGCTCATCAAAAGATACGGTTAAGAAAAAGTCTGTATCGACGTTATGCTCAAGAAATTTCAACGCACGGTTACATGTCTTATGTGCATAGGTAAAATCGGCAGTCAGCCAATCTTCATACGCCGAATCCGATTGCCGTGATAATACTCGCTGATCCTCTGTTAATTCATTGAGATAACACTTCTGATCGAACCAATATTCAGGGTCCCACCCTTCAGGACATACCCCTAATCCAAAGTAATCACCACCGTCCAAATGATACTTACCTGTATAGCCACAATGTATGCCATTATCTGTTAGCCGTTGCCCGATTGTCTTAATATCGGCACCCAGCGCGACCGAATTCGTTACCATACCGTTAGAGTGCGGAAACTCTCCTGTAAAGATGGCCGAGCGAGCGGGTCCACACACCGGCTGGCATGAATAAGCATTTTCAAATTTCACCCCTTCTGCTGCAAGAGCATCAATATTGGGCGTTATCATTTTGGAATTATAGCAACCCACCATGTCCTTACGCGTGGTGTCGGTCATAATTAGGATCACTTGCTTGCGCTTCATTGATTACCACTCCTTTAGGTTCTGCCACCATCTCTGAATGACGATTGAATTGCTTATAATTGAATCGAGTTGTAAATAGATAAAATGTTCCGACTGCTAACACTGCATAAACTAAGAACAAGAGCCCCGCGCGAAGCCCATAATCGGCGTGGCCGACCACGCCAATCGGTGAAAACAAGACATAGACAAACGCAATCGTGAGCACAATCACTGCTGAAACCGGTCGTGCAAACCGCCAAGGCGTTAAATCAACAACCCCAACATCCTTAAGAATATAAATTTGTTCTGGCTTCTTGGGTGCAAGTTTTCCTGCCAGCAACATAATGCCTATGCAGCACAAGAACAAGACGCCGTATACATAGAGATAATTAATGTCCCATCTGAATACAAACTTATATAGCGAATAGGCAAGCAAGAAGAAAGCAATCGCCAGCTTCGCGCCAATCGGTGGTACCTTCTTAGTAGCAAAACCGATGACGACGACCGAAAGCGTTGGAATATTGATGTATCCCATGACACTCTTCATGAAGACGTATAGCCCTTCTGGCGCTTTAGCAATATTCGGCGCAACAAGAACCGAAAAGATCACCATTGCGATTCCAAACAGGCGTCCCAATTTAACCAGCCGTTGATCGGAAACGTCCGGATTGATCATCGGCTTATAGATATTGATGCTAAACATCGTTGTTGCTGAATTCAGCGCACCATTAAACGCACTTAACACTGCGCCAAACAATACTGCCGCGAACAACCCGAGTAATGGTCCTGGCAAGACATGACGAACCAGATAGGCGTATGCCATATCCTGATTACTGATTTGACTACCATATAGATGAAAGGCAATAATTCCCGGAAAAACTAGCGCCAGTGGAATCAAAACCTTAATCAGACCGGCGTACAATACCCCTTTTTGGCCTTCGCTGAGATCCTTAGCCGCAAACCCGCGTTGCACGATTTCTTGATTACAACACCAATAGAACATGTTGACCAAGATAACCCCTGTGAACACTGCACCAATCGGAGTCGCACCAGTCGTTGTGAACGTATCAATTTTTTCGGGATGGTTTACAATAATCTGATTGATTCCTTGAAATAGGTGACCGTGTCCCAACTTGATAAATCCAAGAATCGGAATCGCAAACCCACCGATCAGCAAACCCACACCGTTAAATGTGTCGGAAACCGCCACGGCTTTAAGTCCCCCGATGATCGTATACAGGCTACCGATGATTCCAATCAGGACAACAATTAGCGTCAAGGCCGTTAATTGCGAAATATGTAGTAATCCTGATAGATCAAACAGAGATGTAATCGCCAAAGCTCCTGCGTACAACACGGTAGGCATCGTCACAACAGAAAGACTAATCAGAAATAAAGCGGTTACAATATTGCGCGTACCTTTGTCATACCGCTTCTCTAGAAATTCTGGGATCGTCGTAAATCCGCCTTTAAGATAGCGCGGTAGAAACAAGATCGCCATCATCACTAAAGTAATGCCCGACGTGATTTCCCAAGCCATAGAAGACAAGCCACTGCTGAACCCATTGCCGTTCAATCCGACCAGCTGCTCGGCTGAAAGATTGGTTAACAACAGCGATCCTGCAATATAGATTCCCGAAAGGCTACGTCCTCCTAAGAAATAACCGTCATTAGTCGAAGTATCATGATGTCGGGTTTTGAAATATGAAAACAACGCAACTGCTACGGTAAAGAGTACGAATGAAAGCAGTGTCCATAGTTGCACAAAAATCGCCCCTTTCAATTTGTTGTTGTGAAGAACTTATACAAGTTATTTCTACCTTGTTTATTTCTTGTTGTCAAGAAATATTTAAAATAAACTCTCGAATTTCATCACCCCAACATGCTATACTGACGATGGTGATAATATGCAAAATTCAGATATCAAGCGCGCTAACAAGCGAAATCTCGTTAAACTTTTATATAGTAATTCTGACTGGTCAAAACAATCTCTTGCGAAGCGATTAAATTTGTCGCCATCTGTTGTGACCAGAATTTGTGAAGAATTAATCAACCAGAAAATCATCACCTTAGCCGATCCAATTGCCGGTGACCACGTTGGCCGCAAAGCCACTCAACTGAAAATAAATGCTAATTTCCGTTATTGCGTCGGCATTACGACCAACGAGCATACTTCTAAACTAGTTTTGACAGACATGGCTTGGCATACACTTGCTGAGGAAAATATGACAACGGATAGCGATCCCAAGCAATTTGTAAATCAACTTTATGAGAACCTTCGCTTGCTCTTACAAGCCCACGACATTAGCTGGCAAGATTTATTAGGGATCGGAATTAGCTTGAAGGGTAAAACCGATGGGCAAATCGCATACTACGGCGTATGGGCTCAACCTTTTGACCTACTTGCGGCACTGAAGCAAAAACTCAGCGTTCCCGTCGTCATTGACAATGGTGTCCGTTCCAGCGCCATCGTTGAACAACTGCGTTATGCCAAGACGAACTTCGTCTTGATCAAATACATTACTGCAGGAATTGGCGCAGCATGGGTTCGTCATGACCAAGTCCGCTATGGTGAAAATAATAATGCCGCAGATTTTGGCCACATGATTATCGACCCCACCCAAGACTTCTGTCCGTTATGCAAACGGCGCGGATGCTTAGAAAGTCTCATCTCGATCGATCGCACCATCCACACACTTACCGCTCAGTTCTCTCCCACCAAAACTCCGATCTTATGGGAAATTTGCCAGCACGACTCGCACAATATTACGCCTGAAACGTTGGTTCAAGCCGCAGATGCTGGTTCGATTCCCGTTAATATTAACTTTACACAAAACGCCCAACGTCTTGCCCAAGCTCTGATCAACGCTGAATCTCTACTTGATGTCACACATATTACCTTGATCGGAAACTTCTTCGATTCTAAAAAGTTTACTGCCTATTTTGAAAACTCACTCAATAGTCTGCAGTTGACACCCCTAACATTCGACCTTGCCATTCGTTCGCATCGCGACAACCTGCTCGCTCCTGTGGCACTGGTGATTTCCCAATACTTCTTAGAGAACTTAGACGAATTTCCGTCCTTATGATTGCCAAGAGCTAAACGTTAAAGTTTGTAGTTTTATTTCTTGTATAGAACTAATTCACGTGCTATGATCGACTTGTCACAATTATAAACCGCTTACAAAAGCGTGAACCTTCATTTGGACGGTGAAATCTGATGGCTAAACATATTCATGTGTTAATCAAGCCGGCATCATCATTGTGCAACCTTCGTTGCAAGTATTGTTTTTACGCTGACGTCAGCGACCTTCGCGCGGTTAAGTCCTATGGGCGCATGAAACCTGCGACCACAGAAGCAATGATTACGAACATCTTCGCCGATCTGGACGACGGTGACGAATTGAGTTTGATGTTTCAGGGCGGGGAACCGACAATGGCAGGGTTGCACTACTACGAGCATCTTGTTGCGTGCGTCGCCGAACAAACAGCACACGTCAAGGTGCACTACGCTATTCAAACTAACGGCATTGTCATCAACGATCGCTGGTGCATCTTCCTGAAGAAATATGAATTTCTGGTTGGCCTATCGATTGACGGCTTGCCCATGTACCATGACATGAACCGCCTAGACACCCGTGGTCGTGGAACATTCGGCCGCGTTATTCACACCAAGCAAATGTTTGATCATTACCAGATCGAATATAACGTTCTCTGCGTTCTAACCAATCAGTTAGCGCGTAATGCAACGAAAGTATTTAATTTCCTCAAAAAAGAGCACATCGCCTTTGTTCAATTCATTCCTTGTCTAGATGATCTCGAAACCCCGACACCTACACAACAATTTGCACTAGAACCACGACGCTTCGCCAACTTCTACACCACACTATTTTATGACTGGTTAAACGCGTTCGAAAATGGCCAGTATATCAGTATCAAGCTTTTCGACGATATGTATAACCTCTATGTTAGGCATCAAATCACGGCATGTGGCATCAATGGCCAGTGCACAGTACAGTATGTTATTGAAGCTGATGGAAGCGTCTATCCTTGCGATTTTTATGTGTTAGACGAATATCGACTCGGTTACATACAAAACCAGACGCTCAAAGAGTTATTCAATCAGCCCATCGCCACCGACTGGATTACCCAAAAACGCACCTTACCAGATTACTGTGATGAGTGTCCTTTTCGCCTTCAGTGCTGTGGCGGGTGTAAGCGCATGGCGAGTGCGATGTACGTCGATAAGAATGGCGATTTTTGCGGTTTCAAAACAATCTCAACTCTATTCGTCAACAATATTGACCGAATTCAAGCTGCTAATCAGCGCCTAACTGCGGTAACCCAAGGTGTTTGATTAACCGCCTTGCCCTCTCTCCCAAACTTTGCTAAGCTTCACATAAGGTCAATTCACATCTGTCGCCGGGCAGGCACCACCTCTATCTCCGTAGGCTATTAGGAGATAGAGGTGGTGTATTTTTTAGGAGGAATTAATCATGGCATGGCTTTACTTAACAATCGCGGGAATATTCGAGGTCGTCTGGTCGACGTTCATGAAAATGAGCGACGGCTTCCACAAACTCGGCTTCTCGGCACTCACGATCAGCGGCATGTTCATCAGCTTCATCTGCTTGGCCGAGGCGACGCGGCGGATGCCGATGAGCATCGCCTACCCGATCTGGACAGGCATCGGCGCAGTCGGCAGTGTGATCGTCGGCGTCAGCTTATTCGGCGATCGACTCAGCCCACTCACCTGGGTCTTTGTGGTTTTGCTACTAATCAGCATCATCGGCATCAAGCTGACCAGCCACTGAGGCGATGTCATCAAACCTCACGCAATTGCTTATCTCATCATTGTCAAAATGATATTCTGATGAGAATTGACGATGAATGAGATGATATAGTGACCTGGATACCTTTTGTCATTGTGTGCCCGCTAGTCGGGCTGGCGGGCTTTGTCGATGCGATTGCCGGCGGCGGTAGCCTGATCTCACTGCCGGCATATCTGCTGACTGGCATTTCCGCCCACATGGCGATCGGCACCAACAAACTATCTAGTGGCATGGGGACGCTGGTGGCGACCGCCGAGTTCGCCCGTAGCGGCTACATTCGCGCCAAGCTCGCCGGGCTAGCGATCGTCTGCGCGATCATCGGGGCCAACACCGGTTCGCATCTCGCGCTGTTGCTCTCCGATCACTGGTCTCGGCTACTCTTGTTGATCGTGCTACCGCTAACGGCGGTGTATCTGCTATGCCGCAAAAGCGCCTTGGCGACGACCCCAACCAGCCCCCTGTCGCCGCCTAAAACCGCCGTTTACACTGGCCTGATCGCCTTGGCGCTCAGCGCTTACGATGGTTTCTATGGCCCCGGCGCCGGGACGTTCATATACCCTGCCAGTCAAGGTATTGCCGAGAAGAGTTGGCGTTTAGGCGGGGAATTTATTATGAATTTTTTAGAATAATTATATTTTTCAAGGCTAGCGTAATTAGCTTGACGAAAGAACGTACGTTTGGTATCTTCTGGGTATACGGGAGGTGACGTGACAATAAAGCCTAAATCAGCTGATAAAGTCAGAAAACCGCGTTTTGCAAAACTGGATTATCACTTTGGTATCAAGCTTGTGGCATTCCCTAGTGCCGCTCAAAAGACCATCATCAAACAGAACTCTGATGCCGCCCGGTTTGTCTACAATGAATTCGTCGCCCTTGGTCGAGAGGCTTGGCGCTTGCGACGCTTAGAGAAAAGTTTGCTACAAAATCAAGCTTGCTCGACCAATCCAGACTGGTTTGAGCAACCCCGCCAAGCCGTCGCCGCAAAGCTAGCAGTGATCGGTGACCAGCTTTACAACCCAACCTATTTGAAACGGCGCTTCAAGTGGCTGGATAAGAACAAGCGCCTAGATTCCATGATGTTTTACGCGACGTTAAACTTCTATCGCGCCAGTTGGAATATGTTTCGTCAAGTCCATTCAGCCGGTATTCCAAACTTCCACAAGAAGTCTGAGAGCCAACGCTATTCAACGTTGAAGACGAGCAATAGTATTCGTATATTGGATCAAAAGCACCTGAAAATTCCCAAGCTTGGGGAGATTCGGGTCACCAAGATTCCGGACTGGTTACTGAATCGCACAGATATTGAAATCGGTAGCGCCACAGTGAAGATGGATGCCGTTGGTCGCTACTCGATTTCGCTGACCCTAGGCTCAAAACAGGTATTTAAGGAAGCATTGCCAAAGACTGATTCTAAAGTCGGCATCGACGTCAACGTTGATAATCTGTTTACTGACTCGTTTGGTGATGTGGTCGAGAACCCCCGTTTTTACCAGAAACAGTTGCAACGACTTCAGCGTGAACAGCGCAAGTTAGGCAAACGCGCCGCTCGTGCGAAGCAAGAACACCGGCCACTGCGGTCTGCCAATAATTATCAAAAACAGCGCAAAGTCGTCGCTGCCCTTCACCGGCGCATCTATAATCAACGGCAGAATTTCTTGCATCTCATCTCCTCAGCATTGATCAAGAACCACGATCTCGTTGTGGTGGAGAAATTGCAAGGGAAGAATCTGCTTAAAAATCACGCCTTGGCCCAACGCCTCCAAGATGTCGGCTGGGGCATCTTATTTGAAACCTCGCTTATAAAGCCGAACTCTATGGCAAAGAATTTGCGCAAGTCGATCCGAGATTAACCACGCAAACCTGTCACCGGTGTGGCTTTGTGATGGGGCGTGCTGGCACGCGTAAGTTGACCTTGGCCGACCGAACTTGGACCTGTCCGCAATGTCAGGCTAGCCATGTACGCGACCATAACGCGGCCATTAATATTTTGAACAAAGCAGCTTGAGCTGCACGGGGTGTGGCAACCTGCCTCGTGAGTTTGGGAACTCCTGACTTGGAAATCACTAGTCAGCACGCATGGTGATTTCTGTCTCAGATTATCCAAATAAATTGCGATCGCCTTAGAGGATACGAGGGCTAAGGCACTTACAAGCCTACGAATTTATTCGCGGGTGGTTGATGCTGCTGGCACTCACCGCCTTGGTGCACCTGCCACTACACGATGCTGCGGGCACGACTAAGGTCATCAACCTCACGACTAACCTCACGAGCCTCGTCGTTTTCTTGTTCAATGGCAAAGTCTACCTCTTGCTCGGGCTGACCGCAGGAGCCTTTTCCATTCTCGGCAACCACCTAGGCGCAAGCTACTTCAAGCGCTTCGGTGGCCGCGGCGCCCGGCCGCTGATCCTACTGGTGTTGACGATCTTCTTCGCCAAAACCCTCTGGGATCTCAGTCACTGATATCATACATGGTGTATGTTATCAGTGACTTTTTGTTGGGCCAAAACGTTCACAAGCGCAGCAAACGTCGGCGTCGCCGCACCAGCATGAGTCAGCCGCCAGCTCAACGTACGCAGTGCAATATCGGCGTAGAGCCCTGCAAGGTAATCCGAATCACCGAACTGGTGGGCAAACAACTGCTTGAGCGCGGCACCCAAGTCCCCTGCCGGATCGTGAATTGCCAGCAACTGCGCCACTCGCTGGGATTCAGGCGCCAACGCCGCCACAAGCGCATCGAGTTGCCCAAGCGCCGCTGGCAAATGCCGCGTCGCAATCAAAACCAATCGGCCCACTTCGCGTTCTAACCAATCATTCTTATCGAGGTAATATTGGTAATACGTCGAGCGGGTGATTCCGGCTTCGCGGCAGATCATCGCAACGTTGATGGCCCCAAAATCATACTGAGCAATCAAATGCGTCATACTGCGATCGATCGCCGCCAGCGTCCGGCGGGTCCGTAAGTCTGACAAGGTACCACTCCCTTTCTGATTCATCGCATTTAATTGTACCCCAAACTTTTAACGAAGTTACCCAAAGATTGCCGTGCTTTGCTTTTGCAAGCGCCACCCGATAATTGTTATAATTAAGGCGTAAGGTCAATTTAGTCGCCCTGTCAATCCGCATAGGAGGTAGCATATGCAATATTCACAGACCAAGACCATCTTGAACCAACTCGTGGCTGACCTCAGCCAAATGGCCGCCGTCATTCACCAGACCCACTGGTACATGCGCGGCCCCGAATTCTTATTCCTGCATCCCTTAATGGATGAATATATGGAAGAGATCAACGACCAGCTCGACGAAGTCTCTGAGCGCCTGATCGCCATCGATGGCGCACCTTACTCGACGCTGGAAGAATTCGCTGAACACACCGGCATCCAATCCGTCCCCGGTAGCTACGACGCCAGCACTGACGAGCGCTTCGCCCGCTTAGTCGCCGGCTATCGCCACCTGGAAAAGGTCTACCAAGAAGGGATCGAGGCTGCCGGCCAAGAAGGCGACGACTCGACGCAAGACATTCTCACCGGCTTCCACACCGCGGTTGAAAAACGCATCTGGATGCTCTCGGCACAACGCGGCCATGCTCCAGAAATCGATGACTGATCGACCCTCGCGACTCGCTTCGGCGGGTCGTTTTTTTTAGCCGTGTGACCAATGAAACCACCATTGCAACCCACCATGGTGCATGTTAGCATGAGGTTATATGTGAAGGAGTCGAAGAATATGTCCAAACGTCAACTCACCCGTTCCGATATCATCCTCATGGTTTCTGCTGTGGTCTTCATCATCGGCGCTGGCTTCGTCTTGAACAAGCATGCCAGCAACGTCAAACAAGCCGCTCGGCAAGCACAACGTGCCAAGGCAAGCGCGGCCACGCACAAACAGGTCGCGGCCAAAAGTACACCTGCGTCTACCAAGACTATCGATTGGCAAAAGCCATCGCAGATTTATGCCTACCCGACCGTGACGGCAGAAAAGCCGATCGTCCTCACCGTCAGTCTCAAGAAGCAGCGCGTCTACCTCACCCAAGACAACAAGCGCGTCTACACGATGTACTGTTCATCGGGGATGAACGATTCAACTCCGCACGGCACCTTTCACGTCATCGACCGCGGCAAGACCTTCTATAACCCGCAAGAGAAGATGGGCGCCAACTACTGGACGAGTTTCAAAGGCAACAAATACCTCTTCCACAGCGTCCCGACCGATGCCGACGGTCATTATATCGTCAAAGAAGCCCAGTATCTCGGCAAGAAACCGAGCTCCCATGGTTGCGTCCGCCTCAGCATCCCCGATGCCAAGTGGATCAACGAGCATGTGCCGTCTGGCACGAAAGTCGTGATTGAATAGAGCGGCTATGTCTTCGCCTCACCAGTGATGGTGAGGTTTTTTTGCAAGTTTAACATTAAATATCAGTGGCTTTATCGCGTGCTTTTGATTAATTTAAGCAAAGTATGTTCTAATTTGGTTCTTGACAACGTCCGCCGCTTTGTCGATAATAACAATCAATTAAACAGATTGAAAAGCGTGTTGAGATGAGTAAGCATGGCGCCGCTTGAAGAGAGTCACTGCTCTGGTGCAAGGTGACAACGGTTAACTGCTGAAGATGGTCTCGAATAACACGGCAACACCGAGCATTCAGTTAAGTGTCGACGGGAGCTCCCGTTATCGAGCGACGGTATAAGACCAGTAGTCGTGGTCGAGTACCTGAGAGGAATGATTCGTGAGAATTATTTGAATTAAGGTGGTAACGCGGAAAAGCACTTTCGTCCTTTGTTTATATGACACTGGGTGAAAGTGCTTTTTTCACCCTTCGTACAAGCCAAGGAGGTCACCTTATGGTCAAAGCCTATTTCACAACGCATCACTTGAGCTACCGCCAACCGTTTTATGGGATCATCGCTATTCTCTTCGCAATCGCGGCCGGTATCTTCGTCGCCGGTCGCGCCGCCAACCTGCCCGTGTTCCTGATCGCTGGACTGGCCATTGGCTACGCCTTCACACGCGCTCGCTTCGGGTTTGCTGGCGGTATCAAGCAACTCTATTATCGCGGTTCCAGCAACCTCGCGCTAGCGTTGCTGGGAATGATCGCCGTCACCGCCTTTTTAACCACCGGCATCCAGTGGCAGTCCGCCGCTAACGGTGGCGTCGTCGCTTATTTGGCCACCGCCAAGCAAGCCATCATCCCAGGCTCCGCCTCAGTCGAATACGCCAATATTGGCACGATCATCGGTGGCGCCCTTTTCGGCTCTGGGATGATTCTCGCAGGCGGGTGCGCATCCGGGACGCTGACCGACTTTGGTGAAGGTGAAGGCCATGCAATCATCGCACTGCCATTCTTCATCATCGGCTCGCCATTCGGTGTCTGGTTGAGCGCCAAGCTCGACAACTCCGCAATTGGTAAGGTCGGCGGCAACGTCTGGCTCCCTAAGTACTTCGGATTCATTGGCGCCTTCGTGTTCCTACTTGTCTTCTTAGGAATCTTATACCTCATCATCCGCGCCTACCAGAAGCATCGCCAAGCGCGCGGGCTGGAAAATGCCACTAGCACCTACGAAGACTTCGAGAAACCCTTAACCACCGAAGACAGCAGCCTGTCTTTGTATCACAAGCTCTTCATTCAACGCTGGTCATATCTCACCACAGGGTTACTGACGGCGATCATCGCCGGCTTCATCATCATCACCACCGGTAATTCCTGGGGCGTCACCAGCGCCTTCACCTTACAAGGCGCACAGTTTCTTAAAGCAGTCGGCTTCAGCTTGAGTGACCCTGTCTTCGCCAAGCTCAACGCCCAGATTGCGGCCGGTGGCTTCCTGTCTGATGGCTCATCGATCCGCAATTTCGGCATCATCTTAGGCTCCTTGATTGCCTTCTTGTTGGCCGGACGCTTCAAATTCAACTTCAAATTTCGTGCCAACGACATCGCGACTTACGCGCTCGGCGGTTTATTCATGGGAATCGGCGCCCGCCTAGCCAAGGGGTGCAACATCGGCGCCTTGTATTCCGGGATCACCAACTACTCACTACACGGTTACATCTTCTTGATCGCACTGACGCTCGGTTCCGTCGTCACACTGGTGGTCTTGGAAGGTAAGGTCGTCTTGTTGCCGAAGCGTCAAGGATTGGAGGTTGCCTAATGGTTAAGAAAGTCATCGTTGTCGGCGGCAATGCAGGCGGTGCCTCTGCTGCTGCTCGCGTTCGCCGCTTAGACGAACGCGCCCAGATTACTATTTTTGAAAAAGGATCCGCGATCTCGTATTCGAACTGCTCGTTGCCGTACCATCTCGACGGCACGATCGCCGATGCCGCCGACATCGTCTTACTAACCCCCACCGAACTTAAGGCCCAATACAACATCACCGCTCACCTCAACGCCGAGGTCACGGCGATCGACGCGACAGCCAAAACCGTCACGGTAACCAATCTCCGTAGTGGCAAGCGGACCACGCATCCCTACGATGACTTGATCTTAGCCCCTGGCGCCACACCGATCGTTCCCCAGCTTCCCGGCGCCGACAGTACGCACGTCTTCACCGTTCGCGACGTGCCTGACATCGACCGATTGGCGAGCTACTTAACCAACCACCACATCCGCCATGTTGCAGTGGTTGGCGCCGGATTCGTCGGTCTAGAATTGACCGAGCACCTCGTCAATGCCAATTATGCTGTCAGCCTGATCGAAGCCCAGTCGCACATTCTCGCTAACTTCGACGACGATTTCGTTCAGGTTCTGCATAAGGAACTGATCGATCACAAGGTTGACCTTCACACTGGCGTGGCGGTGGCCAGCGTCGAAGCCGATCACGTCACCTTGGCCGATTCGACCCAGGTACCCGCAGAAGCCGTTATCTTCGCCATCGGCGTGCGGCCTAACACTTCGTTAGCAACGGCAAGCGGCGTGACGCTCGGGGAAACTGGGGCGATTGCGGTTGGTCGCCACTATCAGACTAACTTACCTCATATCTACGCGATTGGGGATGCCATCGAAGTAACCAATACGATCACACATCAAAAGACCCGCCAAAACCTCGCCTACCAAGCGCAACTGCAGGCCCGCATCGTTGCCGACTATCTGTATGGTCGCGACGATCAGCCAATCAGCACCCAAGGCTCGCAGGTCTTACCCTTGTTCACTCTCAACGCCGCGGCAACCGGACTGAGCGAAGCCGCAGCGCAGGCCGCAGGCATCGACACCCGAATCGCCGAGATTATTCCCAAAGACAAGGTGCCACTGATGCCTGGCGCTAAGCCGTTACGCCTCAAGGTCGTCTTCCGTTATCCAGACGGCCAATTGCTTGGAGCCCAAGCGATTGGTGCTAGTCAGGTCGATAAGCAAATCGATATTATCGCGACTGCGATTCATTTTCACGGCACCGTCTCCGACCTGCCAGCACTCGATCTCGCTTACCAGCCGGAATTCGCCACCGCTAAGAATGCGGTACAAACCGCAGGGCTGGTCGCAACGAACATCCTCAACGATGAATATCACCAAGTCCCTGTTAGCGCGGTGCGCGGACTTGTTGAGAAAGGGGCAACGATCATCGACACCCGCGAACCCGCCGAATTCGCCGCAGGCCACATCCGAGGCGCACGCAACATCCCACTGAGTCAGTTCCGCAAACGCCTCACTGAGATTCCAACAGACGAACCCGTCTATCTACACTGTCTTTCTAGTCAGCGCAGCTATAACGTCGTGCGGGCGTTAGTCAACCTCGGCTATACCAACGTATTCAACATCGTCGGCTCGTTCTTAGGGTTGTCAGAATATGAGTATTACCACGATCAGGTTTCCAATCGTGAACCTCTCGTCGATCACTACCGCTTCGATCTGTTATAGCGCTCGGATACCGCTCAGCAACCGTTGGGCGGTATTTTATTAATGAATGGAGGATTGTCGTGAAGCATCGTCACCATATACTCACCATCGGCGCCTGGGTCATCGTCATCAGTGTTTGGCAGCTCATCACCATGACCAGCCTGGTGCCGACTGTTTTGCTACCGAGCCCGCTACGCATCGGTATCACGTTCATCCAGCTATGCCGCCATGGCTATAACGGGATTAGTTTGGCAACGCATTTTGGCATGACCATGTGGCGCCTGCTGGCCGCAGTGGTCCTGGCAGTCCTCACCGCGATTCCGCTGGGGCTAGCCAGCGGCTACAGCGCCCGCGTCAACGCCCTCATCGATTCGTTCGTGCAGTTCGTCCGCCCATTGCCACCGCTCGCTTACTACATGATTCTGATTCTGTGGCTAGGAATCGGTGAAAGTGCCAAGGTGACGCTACTATTTCTTGCGGCCTTCCCCCCGATCTACCTCGCCTGTGTCAGTGGTGTCCGCCAAGTACCGCGCGAATACCTCAATGCCGCGATGTCTTTGGGTGCCAACCCACGGCAGCTCTTCTGGCACGTCTTGTTACCTGCAGCGTTGCCCAATATCATGACCGGTATTCGGACTGCAACCGGAGTCGCCTATACGACCGTCGTCGCGGCCGAAATGGTCGCTGCAACTTACGGTATAGGCTGGATGATCATCAACGCCTCCAAGTACCTTAAGTCAGACGTGATGTTCGTCGGCATCATCATCTTGGGCGTCACCGGCATTTTGATCGATACCTGCTTGCGCTGGCTTCAGCGACGATTCATCTATTGGGGGGAACAGTGATGAAATCTATTTTGCGTCTCGGCCTGATCCTGCTTCTCTTCCTGTCCGGCTGCCACCACCAGGCCGAACCCACCGCCACCATCCGAATTGGTATCTTGCAGGTCCCGGATGATGTCGCGATTACCCGGCAAAAAGGTTATTTTGCTACCCTGGCCAAGCGCCAACATGTGCGCATCCGCTATGTGACTTTTGATTCCGGGGTCGATGCCAACAAGGCTTTAATGTCTGGTGCCATCGACTGCGCATCGATGGGCGACACGAACGCCTTGGTCGCACTTAGCGCGGGCATTGACGCTAAGCTGGTGTGGCTCAACAGCGTGATCGGCAACAATGAGGCCTTAGTCGCCAAAACCGGTCGCAGCATCAACACGCTGGGCGACTTGCGAGGCAAAACCATCGCCACCCCGTTCGCCTCGACTTCCCATTACAGCCTGATGATGACACTCAAGCAACATCACCTTCTGCATCAGGTGACCCTCCTCGACATGGACACCCAAGACATCGTCGCGGCTTGGCATCGTGGTAATATCGATGCGGCCTACACCTGGCAGCCGACCCTATCCGAGCTAGAGAAAACAGGAACGCTTTTGACCGATAGCGCGGCACAAAGCCGATCAGGCAACACAACGGCCAATGTGTTGTTGATGCGCAATACCTTTTTGACCACTCACCCACGCCAGGCTCAGGGAATCCTCGACGCCTTGAACGCCGCTCATCATCTCTATCAACGCGACCCCCAAGAAGCACTTCAAGCGGCCGCAAAACAAACAGGCATCACCCCGCAAGCCGCCCAGCAACAGCTCGGTACATCGCAACTACCGACAGCTAGCCAGCAACGCAGCACAACTTATCTCGGTGGTGACTTCCGCCGTGCCTTGCTACAAACCGGGCGCTTCATGACGCAACAGCAAACCATCGCCAAAGCCCCGACCGCCGCTCAGCTATCCGCCTTCATTCGCCTACCCGAGAAAGGAGAGTAACATGCTCACGCTCACCAACCTTGCCGCCACTTATCCCGATACGGACCACCCCGCGATTGCCAACATCAACTTGACGGTCGCACCTGGTGAATTGCTCGTTGTTTTGGGACGCTCGGGTTGTGGCAAAAGCACCCTACTCAAGACCATCGCTGGCTACCTGCCTACAAGCCATGGCCAGGCCCGGATCGATGACGCACCGATCACCGGCCCCAGTTGGGAACGCGGCGTCGTCTTTCAAAACGCCAGCCTGTATCCTTGGCTCGACGTCGAACAAAACCTCGCCTTTGGGTTGAAGATGCGTCACATCGCCGCATCGACCCGCACCGCGCAGGTCGAGATATTGCTATACCAAATCGGCTTGGAAAAGCAGCGCCATGCCCGTGTCTCTGCTTTATCCGGCGGCATGAAACAGCGCGTCGCCTTGGCACGAGTCCTGATCAACCAACCGCGTCTGGCACTGTTAGACGAATCCTTCGGCGCCTTGGATACCTTCACTCGCCACGAGATGCAACATGTGATCTTATCTTTGTGGCAGGCGACGCACACTGCCTTTTTCATCATCACCCACGACATCGACGAAGCATTGCTGCTTGGCCAAAAAATCGCTGTGATGGCCGACACCCCAGGAACGATTCGCCAAGTCGTCGCCAACCCTTACTTCGGTAAAAAAGCAAGCGGGCAAGACGCTGAGGCGTTCCGTCAGGAATTGCTCGCTCAGATTGAGGCCCCTGCGACCCGAAGGTAAAATTTTGACCGATGAGAGAAAATTCCCTCGTACCCAGACTAAGAGATATAGCCTTCGAAAATACGCACAAAAAATCCAATGATCTTATGGTAAAGTACTGAATATAGACATCGGGTTATGCACCATACCACACAACGAAATATCTATCTCAGAGTACGTTCAAACTTTTGCAACCCATAACACTTCAAAACACAAAGACGATTGAGATTTCAAAATTCGAAATCTCAATCGTCTTTTACTTGTCTGTTCATTACAACACTATTAAAACTAGCGAACTGAACGAATAGAGCCAATCAGGAACGCTGCAACTGCTTCAACGACAATCGCCAAGATGAAAATTGTTGAATATCCCCACATGGACACGACGGCAGAGGCGACTATTGCGCCGAATACTTGTGAGATAGTATTAGCAAGGTTAATCAATCCCAAATCTTTGCCAGCAGTATCAGATGATGGTAATACGTTCAGATTCAATGCACCATCAACCGAGTTATATACCCCGATACCAACGGCAGCAAAGAAGGCATAAACAAACATCGCCCACGGTTTTGCAATTAGAAGTGGAACAAATGGCGCCAATGCCAATACGATTGTCGAAACAACGATTGTTCCCTTGATACGTTTCAACTTATCGGCTAAAGGTCCCGAGACAATGGCAAAGAATACACCGCTAATCAAGCTAATAGTCGAGAAGATGGCGACAGATGCCCCCGCCTTCCCGTCTTCAAGATGCATGTAGTCAGTAAATATATACAATAAATAAGTAAGAATTGTTGTATATCCGACATTCATGAAGAATTTCCCGAATAATGCGAGATAAAAATCACGCGCTCCCTTAGTCGGAAACGAAAAATGCTTGATCATCGTAGATTTATCAATCTGTACAGGCGGTTCATCAAGGTTCGACTTTTCATTTGCAAGAATCAAATGAATAATACAAATCACGACAGATGTCCCGGCCAAAGCATACAATCCAAACTGAACGTTACCCAAGAACTTTGCAGCGATGATTGCGAATCCTTGCTGCGCACCGGTAACTCCTACACCATAAAATGTCGATAAAGTCCCACGCCACTTGGGGTCGACACGATCAGAAATCTCAGGATACATCGCAGCATTAACAATGTTCTCACCAATTGCAGCAAATACCCAAACGATAATTACAGCGGTCACTGAATGCATATACCCAACCATTATCATTGCAGCGGCCATGACTACAGTTCCCACAACAATAAACGGCTTGCGCCTGCCAAACCGGGTGCGCGCCATATCAGACATTGCCCCGAACAAGAATACTGTTATTGCTGCAGTCACCGTCGCTGCAGCGCTCAATACGCCGACAGCCCAAACCTTCTGCGAAGGGTCAATTTGATTAAACAGCTGCGGAAGCAAGACGTTGCGGGCACCGATATTCGGACCATACCAGGAAAATGGCGCAAGAAACATAGCAATTGCAAACAAAAACGGCATTTTCGGTTGATCTTCATCTTTTATTTTCGCATTAGTAATATTTTGCGCATCCACCGCTTGTTTTTTTGAGTCAGATTCTTTCATGATTTTCCTCCAAACCATGGCGAAACCATCAATGATGACTATCACAAAGCAACCTCTCACTGAGGCCACCTCGTGATTGAATGATTATGCCCATACAGCACGTGAGAGTTCACATTCACAGATTTTCATCAGCGCCTCAATATAATAAAAGTCAGCATAAATAATCGGATAAGCGTGCTGCTTTTCATAATAGCGTGAAGACGCACCACTGACCAAGTTGTCTCGTTGCGTTGTATAATCTGCATACTGGTCATCAATGAGATGTAATAATACCAAAGCCTGTGCATTTAACTTCGAAGCAAAAGATGGCTCGGTGACCTCAAGTGTTCTCGCTAAACTAAGCAAGCCGCTCGCATAAATCACAGTGGCTGAATTATCGATCAATAACTCTGTTCTCGGTTGATCAAAATCAATTGGCAATGCTTGCGATTCATCGACATGTGCCAGACAATATTTCGCTACCTGCTTAGCCGTTTCAAGAAATGCTGGATCACCAGTCCGCTCGTAGCACCGCGTAAACCCATACAAAGCCCACGCTTGCCCACGTGTCCATGCAGATCCATGTGCATAACCTTGCCCCGCGAGTGATCCTAAATAATCTCCTGTTTCTGGATCAAAAGTCACGATGTGTCGAACCGAGCCATCCTGACGAACAAAAGTCTTTCTAGTCGTGTTCGCATGAGCCGTGGCAATCGCCGCAAATCGCGGATCTTGTGTTTGAGCCGATGCCCAGTACAATAGGTCTACATTCATCATAGTATCGATAATTGCCCAACCTGTTTTATCATCAACTTGATCGTTCTCCCAAGCACGAATGAATCGCCCATTTATGTTGAACCGTCCCGCTAATAGGTTAGCGGCATGTAACCCGCGCTTCAGCGCGCCCTCAGCATGAGTCAAAGTGTACCGATAAACACTAGTTGGCATAAACATGAACCCTACGTCATGATGGATGCCAATAAACTGCTCAAGACAATAAGCTAACCGCTCTTCAATTTTTTCAGCATTCTCGATAAATCGCTGATTTGACTCTATAGTATTTAATTGCCAAAGAATTCCAGGATAAAAACCATTCGTCCACCATGAAATATTATCGAAACTATCCCACTCACCGCCGATGCTAGTATGATTGTCAAATCGTCCCTTCGCATCTGTCGTGTAAGGAATCTTCGTACCCGTTCGTTCAGCAACGACACGATACTTTTTAACAATAGTGGCCAATCGTGCTTGTGCCCATTCTTTTTCTTTCATAGCTCACCTCGTTAGCCTTCTATCATCGTGATTTCTGTTCGCTCACCTGCAACCTTATGGATCACGACAGTCTTTCCAAAAATACGCACATCATCGACAATCTGAAGTTTACGAGAATCGGGTTGTTCGAATACATTTGCAACCACGATCCAAATGTCTTTGTTACGGATAATCTTCAATGCCTTAACATATCTATCCGACACTAATTCACCATTCATATCGGTCACAGCAACCTCTTGCACGTCGATCGGACCATCCGTGCATTGAATGACAAATGGCAGAATCTGAGAACCTTTTACCAAACTATTAGCGCGCAAGAACGTCGCCGGTGTAATTTTATTATAGGTTTGCGAAATCACTGTTGGCGTCGAGGTCAATTCCACTGGCGTGGTAAAATACATATCTGCTAAGTGTTCATTCGAAGAATCTAAAGCAACAGTCTGCTCGCTCAGGCGACTAGTGATGTCTGGATCAAGATAGAAATATCGATCAACCTCGTGTGTTCCCTCATGCATCAAGGCATCAACGATAACAAACAAATCGGGCTTGATGTACACGATCTGACGACTGACGACAGCATCAGGAAAATATCCAAGATGAAGCCCTTGAATCAAATCAATATTTCGGTTAAGGTATTGTGCTGGCTGAACTGCCGTCGCCACGCCACCCGTTCCCCAAGCCGCTGTTTGAATCGTGAATTCTCGACGGTCAAAAACAATCGTATTATGTGAGCTGGCTGACTTGAAGACCTCACGTTGCGGATCCTTGGCCTTGTACGTAAAGCGCCCTCGATCCACAAATACATTCTGGCCGTGGACTGTCAGATCAAAGTGCAAGAGATCCTCATGCCCATGTCCACTACCAACATAGCCATTCTTCATATGCAGATAAGTTCCGCTCGGCGTCCAATCACTCCGCAAGAAATAATGTCCTGAATTTTTAAGCGCAGCATCCAACGGCTTATTAACCGGCGCTTGAAAAAGTGCTGGAAACGCACCATATAGTTCAAGTGTTAGTAACTGGTCATCATTATCTCCCAATTGATCAAGCGGGCGTTCAGTAATCAAGCGTCCATAATTTTGTACTCCAATTAGGCTTTCAACGTCACTATCTCCACTGGCAAGTTGCATCCGATTCGGTGGTGTCATCACTTCAGAAACATTCAGCATCTTGTTGATGATTGGCTTGAACACGGCCACTCTATTGTCCCTATTGCGCAATCCAGCCTGGTATATCTCCGAAAGATTGATCATAACCTCATGATGATACATAAAAGCTTGTTCCCAATGCATACCATCTGACATCAGTTGCAACTGCGCACACTCTTCTAGAATCGTTAGCGCATCAGCTTGCCACTTAGTTGCCGCTGGTAACTGTGGGAAATATGTCGCCGTAATATAAACACCATGAAAGGCGAGAATGAACTAATTGCTTTGCACTTGATTTGGATCATGATGTTTGAACTGATAGCGACACTGATCACTCAACGACGCCATCACCCGACTAATAAATGTATCGTCAAATAGACCATCGGCATCAATATCTAATAAATCCAATACCTTTATCCACGTCTTGAGTCGAATGCCAACATCGAGCGATCGCCACGTCGTCAGAACCATGGCCTCACCGTCACTTTCGGAATCCAACCACGAAGTCCATATTCGGCGTAAAGCGTCCACATATCGCTTATCAGCAGTTACTAAATATGCCTGCGCCAAATCATCAAAGAAAACATGCCGATTAATCATGAACATCCACTCTGGATCTCCATTTTCTATATGGTGCCAATCAATGTCACCATCAAAATGAACATTGGCATTACACCGTTCCATATCCCATGCCTTATCAAAAATAAAAGTGTTGTTGACTAATCGTTCTGCCCTAGTGATAATTGCTGAAGTATCGAGTTGCTTCAACTGCTCAATATATGCCTGCCGATCACCAATAAACTGCTGGTGCCCAGCTTTCAACTGAGCAATCACGCCATCCCCACTCATCACAGCATCCATCCTTTCTAGATAATGTCATTAAATTTTGATACCCCTCCCACGACCAATACAGCAATTCTTCGTTAGATAGAAAGCCATCTCCCTCCCGTTTAATTTAACTAACTGAATATTTTTAAGTTTTAAAATATATATATTATAGATAAATTTAAATTGAAATTAAAAACATAAAGTGTGTTTATATATATTTAAGAACTAACAACGGGTTAAAATCTATTCAGTTAAATACAATTGTAATATATGCCCATCTAGTAAGCGCTGTCAATCCCGATTTATTAGCTTACTTTATGTTATTATCAGGATAATTGTCACTTAACATTAAGCTTACACAGGAGGAAGTTATGTCAAAAAAAATCAGCCTATCCGATATCGCCCAAGTAGCAGGCGTTTCAATTGCTACAGTTTCCTACGCGTTAAATAACAGTCCTCAGGTCAGTATCGCCACCCGTCAGCGAATTTCCAAACTTGCTAGTGAGATGAATTATCAACCCAATGCCTCAGGAAGAGGTAATAGAACGCGCCAGTCACACATGATTTGTATGTTGATCAATACCTTCAACAGTTTAATGAACGCCGAATTGGTTGACGATATTCGTGAAGCGCTTCTCCCCTATAATTACTCACTCGTCGTCATTAGAAACAGCAATGCCAGCTTGATTGACTCACAGATGTTTGATGGCCTTATTATTTGGAACTATGCCGTTCCCAAAGTGCAGATTCATCGAATCGTCCAACGTAACCGAATTCCCGTGGTCTTAATGGCCAATGAACTCAAACTGAAAAACGTTCAGAACATTGTTCTCGATAACCGAAATGCTATCTATGATTTGTTTGAGATATATGAACACTCAGTTCACAAAAAAATTTGTTTCTTTCGCAATGCACCAACCACATTTGATAGTATTCGTGGTTCCTATAACTCGGAAGAGCGACTCAATGCGTGCATAGCGTATATGAAGGATAACCATCCAGAGACCAACGTATTAGCCAACACCTACGACGGACACTTTGCGACAAAGCCGGCTTATGAGCTCGCACTTCGGTTACTCCAAGACACTGCGTATAATTTCTTCTTTTGCCTCAACGACATGATGGCTTATGGCGTCTATCAGGCTGCTCAAAAATTAGGATTAGTCGTCGGTAAGGATATCAGCGTCGTCGGCTTCGATAACACACCAAAATCAGGTGAAATATTACCCCGCTTAACCACTATCGATTCCGAGCTTTCAAAGTGGGGACAAAACGTCGTCGCCAGTTTACTCACTCGCCTTGCAACCCCTGAAATCATGATCAACAAAACAGTCCGCTCTCCAACAAAACTCATTTTTGGCGACTCTGTCCGATTAAATGAAGATCTAATTTGATCAAAAAAACAGCGCTCACCTTTGCAATTGGTGAGCGCTGTTTTAGGAAAAAACCTAAAATTGAAAATCACTATTTGGAACAATGCACGAACCATCCAAAACTGAATATTGGCAGGCCAATGCAAGTAACGCCTAAAGATTGGGCCAAATTCAGGCCATCAAGTATTCGAAGGAAAATCTGCGGTTATTCTCCTGCCACATACGCCTTCACCGCCGCCATCATCGCCTCATGCTGCGCGTTGAAAAAGTGCGGTGGCTGATCGATCGAAAAATACTTCAGCGCGGTGGTTTCGTCTGTTGCCGCGTCTAACAATTGCCCCGACACATACGTCACCAGGTAAAAGCAGTTGATGGGCTGCACCGCATCGCCGTTAGGATAAGTGTACTCATCGCTATCTGCCAGCAACAGCAACCGTTTAGGCGCGACCACTAAGCCAGCGTCTTCTTTGAATTCGCGCACCACCGTCTGGGCGAAGGTCTCGCCATATTCCATGTAGCCGCCCGGAAACCCCCAGTCGCGTCGGCCCGTTCCTGGAGTAGCACCTGCTTATTCTCGTTGAGTAAGGCGCCTGAGGCCGAGGTTAAGATCACCGGCATGTGCCCGACCTTCGCGCGTAGATTCTGAATGTAGTTCGCCAAGCATAGTCCCCCTTTTGATTCGTCGCGTTCAGTATGGCACATTTTAGCAAGCGTCACCAGCTTATGATTAGTTTCGGTAAAATTTTACCGTGAAAACGGTTAAAATTTTACTTAACTTGTGTTACACTATTGTCGAGCTCAAGGAGGTACGATCATCGCAACTTTGAAAGACATCGCCAAACAGGCAGGTGTCGCCGTCGGCACAGTATCACGGGTGTTGAACGGCGACGCGACCTTATCCGTTGGCGCCGACACCCGCGCCCGCATTTTCGAAGCGGCTGAGGCCTTGAATTACACTAAACACCAGCGCGTCGGCACCAAACCTGGCGGCACGGTGGCGATCATGCCTTGGTACACAGAAGCAGACGAGAACAATGACCTATATTACCGCGCCATTCGCTGGGGCGTCGAGAATCAGCTGAGCCAAGATGGCTACGAACTCATCCGGGTCTTTCCCGGTGATGAGCTGCCCGCGGCCAACACACTCACCGGAATTATCGCGATCGGCAAGTATTCGCCCGCCCAACTCGCCGAGTTCAAGGCCTTCAACAAGCCTTTGATCGTCATCGATCAAGACGTGCTCGGCGCAGGCGTGGCGTGCGTCGTGCCCGATTTTACCGCACCCCTAGCGGCGATCGCGCGCTATTTCGTCGAAGCCGGTCACACTCGTATCGGCATGTTGGCGGGCCAAGAAGAGACTCGTGATCACGAACGCCTCACCGATTTGCGTCCGGCCTTATTCACCAGCGCCCTCCTCGGTGCTGGCGGCAAGCAGCCCCAAGTCATCACCGGCAACTTCACCACTGAGTCAGGTTATCAAACGATGCAACAGGCCATCACCGCCACACCCAAAGCGAAGTTCCCGACCGCCTGGTTCGTCGCCAACGATCCAATGGCGATTGGCGCGATCAAGGCACTTCAAGAGGCCGATATCGCCGTGCCCGAACAGGTGCGGGTGATTGGGTTCAACGATTTGGCAGTCGGCCGCTTCTTGACCCCGGCACTCAGCACCGTGCATGTCGCGACAACCGAGATGGGCCAAACCGCGGTGCATCTTCTCAGCGACATGATCGCCGGCGTCTACACCCAGCCGGTGAAACTAACACTGGCCAGCGAGCTACAACTAAGACAGAGTTAACTTTTTGACTTAAAAACCTTAAGGAGGTCCATCATGGACACACAAACGCTACAAAAAGGGTTCACCGCTGCCTTCAATACCCCTGCAACCAAATTCTATTTCGCGCCTGGGCGCATCAATCTGATCGGCGAACACACCGACTACAATGGCGGTCACGTTTTCCCTTGTGCGATCAGCCTCGGTACCTATGCGGCCGTTGCCCCTAACGACAAACAAGCGCTGCGCCTGATCTCCGGCAACTTCGAGCAAAATGGCATCATCGAGATTTCCTTAGAGCAAATCGATTCTGCCGCCGACCACAAGTGGAGCGACTACTTCAAGGGCATGGCGCAAGTGCTCAAGGCCAACGGCGCCAAGTTCACGCAAGGACTCGATGTCTACATCTACGGCAACCTGCCCAACGGCGCTGGGCTTTCCTCTTCCGCTTCCTTGGAACTGCTCGCAGGCACCATTTTGAACGATACCTTCGCCGCTGGATTCGCGATGCTGGATCTGATCAAGTTCGGTCAGAAGGTAGAAAACAACTACATCGGCGTCAACTCCGGGATCATGGACCAATTCGCCATCGGCATGGGCAAGGCCAACCGGGCGACCTTCATGGACACCAACACGCTGGAATATGAATCCGTGCCAGTCGAACTCGGCGACAACGTCATCTTGATCATGAACACCAACAAGCGCCGCGAACTCGCCGATTCCAAATATAACGAGCGCCGCAGCGAATGCGAAGAGGCCCTCGCGCGCCTGCAAACCAAGCTCGATATCAAGTCCTTAGGCGACCTCGACGCCGAGACCTTCGACCAATACAGCTACCTGATCTACGACGCGACCCTGATCCGCCGTGCCCGCCACGCCGTCTTGGAAAATCAACGCACCTTGCAAGCCGTCGCTGCCTTGAAGGCCGGAAAGCTTGAAGCTTTCTCCCGTCTGGTTTCCGCTTCCGGGGTCAGCCTCGCGTTCGACTACGAAGTCACCGGTGTTGAGCTCGATACCCTGGTTCAGACCGCCTTACAACAACCGGGCGTCCTCGGCGCCCGCATGACCGGTGCAGGCTTCGGCGGTTGCGCGATCGCGATCGTCAACAAAGACGCGGTCACCGCGGTCAAAGAAGCGGTCGGCAAAGCCTATGAAGCCAAGATCGGCTATGCCGCAGACTTCTACGTCGCCGAAATTGCCGATGGGCCAAAGGCGCTGTGAGGCGCTAAGCCCGTCACTTCGCTCTGGTTTTTCGTCGAGCTACACAGGACAACGCGGTTGCGTCTATGTCATCTCGGACGTCCACCGGCCTTGCCGGCTCCCGCCCAAGCTGCCTTAGACACACCGCTAAGCCCGTCCTGTTTCGCTCTGGTTTTCTTCGTCGAGCTACACAGGACAACGCGGTTGCGTCTATGTCATCTCGGACGTCCACCGGCCTTGCCGGCTCCCGCCCA
>CAKQZO010000002.1 GCA_934293835.1 uncultured Lacticaseibacillus sp.
CAACGCGGATTCTCGCTCTGGCAAGACGATCAAGCCGGTGTTGGTCATCGACGAAGACTATGTTCCTGGCAAATAATCGCGATTAAACCAAAAAGCACGGCCACCGTAAGCAAACGGTGGCCGTGCTTTTTAGTCTGTAACTCAAGATCACTTCATCAGCTCGGCCAACATTGCCTTGCCTTGGGCCGGATCTTCGCGGAAGGCGCGGCCGAGGGCCAGCGTCTTATCCACGATGATCGCCTGCGCATCCACCACTTGATACGGATGCTCTGGCGCCATCTCTTGGGCAAGCGACAGCTCGGTGCAGCCTAGCACGATCACGTTGACGTTGAAGCGCTCGTGCATCTGCTTCAAGATCTCGTGGTACAGCTCGGCATCGACGTGATCATTTTGCTTGATATCGTCGTAGATCAGCGTCATGACCATGTCTTGGATCGTTGCGTCGCCGAGGACGACTTCGCGTCCCGAGGCCTCGATCTCGCGGGCGTAGATGCCATCAGCCAGCGTCCCCTTGGTTGCGATCAGCCCGATGCGCTGCTCGTCAGGATATTGCTTGCACATCTCCTGAATGGTCGTGTGCGGCATGTGCAGTAGCGGAATCGTCGTCGCCTGTTGCAACTCAGAATAGAAATAATGCGCGGTGTTGCAGACCATCACCATGAATTCCGGCTTCAGCAGGCTCTGTTGCTGGATGTCTTCCAGCAAGTCGGGGTAGAAGCTCTGTTGGGTGTGGTCGAGGATATAGCTGGTCCGATCAGGCACCGAGGCGTGATTGACGAGAATATAATCCATATAGTCTTGGTCGCGCTTGGCGTGCGTGCGCGCGTTCAACAGGCGCACATAGCTTTCGGTGGCAGGCGTTCCCATGCCGCCGATGACCGTGAAAAAGCGTTGCATGTCTAACCTTCTTCCTAGGGACGGTGAAATTATTGCGCCAACTCCTGCGCGATCGCTTCGACCACATGCGTGTCTTGCGGCCACGGGGTGTCGATACCGCGGATCTTCTGGTAAGGATCGGCGCCTTTACCGGCGACGATGACGACATCACCAGGCGCGCTGGCCGCGATCGCCGTCTTGATCGCCGTCTTGCGGTCGAGAATCGTGTGCACCTCGACCTTGTCGTGATCGATGCCTGCATCGATTTCTGCGGCGATGTCGGCCGGGTCTTCGAAGCCGGGATCATCGGTGGTCAGATAAGCGACGCTCGCGTATTCCGTCAGCACCTTGGCAAAGCCCGGCCGGCGCGAGACGCCTTTGTCACCGGGACTGCCGACGACGACCAGCATCCGCGGGTCTTTGTATTCGGCCTTCAGAAAATGCATCAGCGCCTTCATGCTACCGTAGTTATGGGCGTAATCGACGTAGACGACCCCGTGACCATCGATTGGAAATTGTTCCATCCGTCCTGGAATCTGGACGTTGGCGATGCCGGTCGAGGCCTTGCCGCCATCGACCCCGGCTAAGCCGCCGCCAATCAGTGCCGCCGTCGCGTTGCTTTCGTTGAAGTCGCCGATCAGGCTAAGACTGTACGGCCCGCCGATATTGAGCTCGGCGGCCTTTTCCGTCACCGGTACCAAGGAGAAGCGCGAGCGCGTCGTGTCTAGCGTCTGGCTTTCAAACCGGAAGTCGATCGACAAGTCGTCGCGGCTCGGCTTGAAGTCGCTGGAGGCAAACAGGTAGATCGAATCGGGATACGTCGTGGTGGTCGCCGCCGCGTAGACCTCGTCGAAGTGCTCGGTTTCCGCGTTGATGACGACCTTGCGCGAGTTGACCATGAGCTGCATCTTGGAGTGCAGGTAGCTGGCGAAGTTCGGATGCTCGTTAGGGCCGATGTGGTCTGGCGTGATGTTCAAGAAAAAGCCCACGTCATAGGTCAACCCGAAGACGCGGTTGCGCAGGTAAGCTTGGCTGGAGACCTCCATCACCAGGTGTGTCATGCCGTTATCGACAGCCGCACGCATGTCGTGAAACAAGTCGAGGCTTTCCGGGGTCGTCAGATCGGATTTGAACTTCTGGTCCGGATTCGGGCCGATGATCCGATCAAGCGTCGAGAACAGCGCCACGCGCTTGGGATGAGCCTGTTCGAGGATTCCGCGGGTGAAATACGCCGAAGTCGTCTTGCCTTTGGTGCCTGTGTAGGCGATCACGAACAGATCGTCTTGCGGAAAATCATAGAAGGCCGCCGCCAAGATCGCCATCGCCTTGGTGACGTTGACGACGATCAGTGCATTCATCCCGTTGCCTTCGACATACGGTTTTTCGGCGACATACGTGATCGCGCCGTTGTCTTTGGCCATCGACAAATAGATCGGGCGAAAGTGGGTGCCTTTGCAAAAGAACAGGCTCGGTCCAGAGAGCTTGCGCGAATCATAAGCAATGCCTGACATCTGTGTGTCCATCGAGTTCTGCACCGCAGAGCTCTTCAGCAGATGATGTTCCTTGAGTAATAAAATACATGCAGTCAACGATAATGCCATGATGATCTCCTTACGTGAGCGAATGCGACGAGTGGCCGCGTAGCAGATTCTATTATAGCAGATTCACAATTAAGACACGACTGTTACCACTAAGCCACCGCGATTGCAACGATAGTCACTTGATACTGGCCGGCGGGAGCGGTGACAGTCACCACCTCTCCACGCCGATGGTGCAACAAGGCCACCCCCAGCGGCGAGTCGCTCGCAAGATTCATCGCGGCCAGCCCTGCTTCTTTCGGCCCAACGACCGCATAATCAGCGGTATCGTCAGGGGCGAACTGCAAGGTGATCTTGGTCCCGATCTCCACCGTCTCCCCGCTCGGCGGCGAGACGACTTCCCCATAGCGAATCAGCTTGTCCAGATAGCGCATGCGCCCTTCTAACTGCCGTAAGTCCCGCTTGGCCGCGGAATACTCGGCATTCTCCGAACGGTCGCCCAGTGCGGCGGCTTCTGCCAGCCGACGGATCCGGGTCGGCCGCTCAGCTTTGAGCGCTTCGATCTCGGCGGCAAACGCCGCGACCCCGGCTTCAGTGATCGGATGATATTGCATCACACAACCCTTCCTTTCCCTGCTATCGTACCGCTTTTTGCGCCAGAACCACAAGCGCCTCCGCAGCATGATTCGTCTTGAATCACGGCACGGAGGCGCTTGTGGTTAACGCGCTAAAAAAGACTTCTGACCCACTCGCCGACTCCGGTGAAGATCAGCTTGAAGACGTTGCTGCGCTTCACCTGCTTGGCGGTTGTCAGCGTCACGGTGGTCGGCTTGCCGGCCAGGTTGCCTTGATTGCCTGGCACGCTGATCGTCAGCGTCCCTGCCGTAGCGTTGCGCTGCACCGGTGCTTCCAGCTGGCCTTTGAGCTTGGCCGCGTAAGCATAGTGCACATCGGCGGCGGTGGCGGCCTTCGGCACATACAACCGCAGCGTCTTGGTGGCGACGAGTGGCACCGTCTGTTGCGTCCCGTGCACGACCTGCAGGCGCGCATGGCCGCGGACGGCTTGACCCGCGGTCGTCACCGTCATCTGCTTCCAGTTGGCAAATACCCAGTTCATCAGCTTGCCGGTTTGCACGAACCGCTTCGCATCCCCGTCGCCGTTGGCGTGCATGACGACAGTGATGATCCGCATGCCATTCTTCTCAACCGTGCCGGCGAAGCAGTCCCCGGCGCGGTCAGTCGTCCCGGTCTTGAGCCCGTCGACGGCCAAGCCCTTGTCTGCCGCAGATAAGCCCGGCAGCATCAGGTTGTAGTTATCCATCTTCGTCGCGTCGCTCGTGTTGGCCTGGAACGTCTGCGTGGTCAGCTTCGTCGTCGCCAAGACATCGGGATAGTCGTTCAGCAGATGCTGGGCGATGAGCGCCACGTCTTTGGCCGACATCTGGTTTTGATCTCTGGTCGTCGTCTTCGGATAGCGATCGGCCGCATCGACTTGGTCGTTGTCCAGGCCGGTGGCGTTGACGATCGTGGCGTTATTGATCCCCCAGGTTTTCAGCTGGGCGCGCATGGCGTCGACGAACTTCGTTTGACTGCCCGAAACCGCGTTGCCCAAAAGAATCATCGCCGCATTGGCCGAATAGATCAGACTGGCTTGATAGAGTTCCTTGATCGTATACTTGCCGTCGGTCTTCATCGGCACATTGGACAGGTCGCTGTTTTGGCTCAGCTTGGCGATGCTGGCGCTGGGGCTGACGGTGTCATCCCAGTGCAGCTTGCCGGACTTGATCGCCTCACGCACCAGATAGATGCCCAGCATCTTCGTCATCGACGCTATCGGCAGCGTCTTGTCGGCATTTTTGGCGTACAAAATCTCGCCGGTCTTGGCCGACACCGCGAGCGCCGCTGACGCATTAACGTCAAGCGCAGGCGTGGTGGTGCTGGCGTGAAGCGTGGCGGCCGGAGCCAAGCCCACCCACACAGAAACTGCGGCGATCACAACGATGACGCCGCGCCATAATTTAGACATGAATTGAACGGTTCCTTCCTAAAATTTGATCAGGCCGATGCGCCTTGTGGCCCATCCGGCTTCTTGAGTGTCGTGCCGACCTTGAGCGGCAGATGAATGACGAAGCTGGTTAACTCAGGCGTTGAATCCGCATAGATGTACCCGCCATGCAGGCTGATGAACGACTGGGCGATCGCCAGCCCCAACCCCGAGCCGCCGGTTTCTTGCGAGCGCGAGCCTTCGACGCGGTAGAAGCGATCGAAGAGCTGATTGAGCGAATCATTGGGAATCGGGTCGCCATCGTTAGACACCTTGATCACCGCCTCGGAGCCAACTTTCTGCGCGTCTAGGTACAGATGCTGCGCGCCTTTGCCATACTTGAAGGCGTTGGTGATCAGGTTGTTGAAGACGCGCCCGAGCTTCTCGGTGTCGGCTTCCATCATCAACGGATCGGGGTCCCCGTGCACCTCGATCGTGATTGCCTTGCGCTCGGCTTCCAACTCGTAAGACGCGGCCAACTGTTCCAGCATCGCTACCATGTTGAACTCGACCGTATTCAGCGGGGTCGTCGTCTGCCGCGCCTTCGTATACTCGAACAGATCTTCGACCAGCACCTTCATCTGCTTGGCCTTGAGGTACGCCGTGTGCGTGTACTTGACCAGTTCATCTGGGCTTTGGTACTGATGGTCTTCGATCAACCCCAGATAGCCGATGATGCTGGTCAAAGGCGTGCGAATATCGTGGCTGACGTTGGTGATCAGCTCGTCTTTGCTTTTCTCGATGCGGCGCTCTTCTTCCATCGAGTTGACCGTCGAATCCACCAGCGCGTTGATCGACGAGACGACCTTCTGCAGATCGCTATTCACTTCAAAATGAATCCGGTGTTCGAGATGGCCATCAGCGATGTAATGTAACTCCGCGATCACGTGCCGCATCTGCATCTGGCGATAGCGTCTGATCAGGCGCCAATACACCACGACCGCATCGATCAGGGCCATCGCCCCGATCGCGAAATTCCGCCAGCTCCAGAAGTGAACGTTATCTTGGCCGAAAGTCATGACCTGCTTGACGCTCCAGATCGAGTTCTCGAGATTCTGGTCTGAAGCGATCAGCTGTTTGCCTAACACCACCACAGCGAGGTTCAACAGTAACAACAAGATAACCGTGATCAGGCCTTCGCCCCATAGCTCCGACTTTTCCTTGCCGGTTAAGCGCACCTTTTCCATGCTTACCCCTCGACTTTATACCCCACGCCCCAGACGGTTTCGATCACTTTCTCGCCGTCAGTGGCTTCTTCGATCTTATCGCGCAGGTGAGAAACATGCACCATGACCGTCTTGGCCGAGACGATCGACTCTTGCTGCCAGACACGCTCGAAGATCTCGTCGGCCGAAAACACCCGGTTCGGATGGCTGGCTAGTAAGTATAAGATGCCGAACTCCAGTGCCGTCAGCTGGATGCTGCGACCGGTCAATGTCGTGACCTCGTGGCTGTCTTTTTTGATCGTCAATGGGCCGACCTCCAAGACATCAGGTTCCGGATTCGTCACCTCGTTTTGTGCGCGGCGCAACAGGCTCTTCACCCGCGCCATCACCTCCAGTGGGTTGAATGGCTTCGTCACGTAATCATCTGCGCCGGTGATCAACCCCTGGATCTTGTCCATATCGCCAGTCTTGGCGCTGACGATGATGATCGGGATCTGCGAATCCTTGCGCACCGCCTTGACCACATCGATGCCCGACATGTTCGGCATCATGATATCCAAGATCATCAGGCTGATGTCTGGCGTCGTCACCAGCTTGGTGATTGCTTCCTTGCCCGAATACGCGAGCACCGGCTCGTAGCCTTCGTTCTTCACATAAATACTGAGTAATTCGACGATTTCTTTGTCGTCGTCTACGATTAAGATTTTCATTCGTCATTTCTCCTGTTATCCGGATCGATTCTGCATCTATTGTACCAGAGCGAACCCTTCCTCGCGCAATCAGGGCAAAGTATTAAGAAAATAGCAAACCACCCGCTTTCGGCCTCGAAACCAGATGTCTCGATTCAAAAAAGGAGCTGTGACAAAAAGTCATAGCTCCCGCTTGGATCTGATTCTAGTCACGTGCCCAAAGGCGGGCACATCGGGGTTATTCAACCGAGTAGTTCGGGGCTTCCTTCGTGATCTGAACGTCGTGCGGATGGCTTTCCTTCAAGCCCGCGCCGGAGATCTGAATAAATTGTGCCTTGTCGCCCAGTTCCGGAATGGTTCCGGCGCCAACATAACCCATGCCGGAACGCAGGCCGCCGTCCATCTGGTAGATGACATCGGCCAGGCTGCCCTTGTAAGCGACACGGCCTTCGATGCCTTCTGGAACCAGCTTCTTGGATTCGTTGACCCCGGATTGGAAGTATCGATCGCTGGAACCATGGCCTTGTGCCATGGCGCCGATCGAACCCATGCCGCGGTATGTCTTGAAGCGCCGGCCTTGATAGATCTCGAAGCTGCCAGGCGCTTCGTCAGTCCCGGCGAGCATCGAACCCAGCATCACGGCCGAACCGCCGGCCGCCAGCGCCTTGACGATATCACCGGAGTACTTGATTCCACCGTCGGCGATGATCGTCTTGCCGCGCTTGCGGGCTTCAGTTGCGGCTTCATAAACTGCGGTCAGCTGCGGCACACCGACACCGGCGACGATCCGCGTCGTGCAGATCGAACCAGGGCCGATCCCGACTTTGACCACGTCGACGCCAGCATCGTATAATGCGGCCGCCCCTTCGGCAGTCGCCACGTTACCAGCGATCAGGGTCACACTTGGGAAATGTTCGCGAATCTCTTCGATCTTGCGCAGCACCCCGGCGGAATGGCCGTGGGCCGTGTCGATGACCAACGCGTCAGCGCCGGCATCCAACAGCGCCTGGGCCCGCTCGAACGTGTCACTCGTGACCCCGACGGCCGCGGCAACCAGCAAACGGCCGTGATCGTCTTTGGCTGCGTTCGGGAATTCAACGACCTTCTCGATGTCCTTGATCGTGATCAAGCCACTGAGCCGGCCTTCGCGATCGACCAGCGGCAGCTTCTCGATCTTGTGTTGCTGCAAGATCTTCTCGGCTTCTTCGAGGCTCGTGCCGCTTGGTGCGGTGACCAAGTGCTCCTTGGTCATTACCGTACCGATGGCAACCGCATGATCGGAAACATAGCGCAGATCCCGGTTGGTGATGATACCGGTCAGCTTGCGCGAGTCCTTGGAGTCCACGATCGGCACCCCAGAGATGCGATACTTGTGCATCAACGCGTTGGCCTCGGCAACCGGATCGTTGGCGGTCAAGAAGAACGGATTGATGATGACCCCGTTTTCGGAACGCTTAACTGTCAGGACCTCGTCGGCCTGTGCGGCGATGCTCATGTTCTTATGGATGACCCCTAAGCCACCTTGGCGCGCCATAGCGATTGCCATATTGCTTTCGGTAACCGTGTCCATCCCAGCGGAGAGAATTGGAATGTTCAGCTTTAAGTTGTCGGCGAGTTGGATGGAAAGATCAACATCTTGTGGTAAAACATGACTTTCAGCAGGTATCAATAACACATCATCAAACGTAAATCCGCGGCGCGCAAACTTTGTCTCCCAATTACTCAAGTGGACAGCCTTCTTTCGTTTTTTGTTGTTGACCAGGATAGCATTGCCGACGACAATCGTCAATTATTACTTGCTGAGCAATTTAAAAAGCCCACCGTAGCGGGCTTTTTAAATGAGAATTGGCTCATTTTCGCGGCGAAAACAGCCGAACATTCAGTACATTCAACCGCGATCGATTCGCAAAACATCGATTCTAGACGAACTAATTCGTTAAACTCAAATCAATCATTCGGAAACTAGCCCATCAATCCTGGCAGTTTGAAGTAGCGCTTCATCAACCAATGGGCGCCATAGCAGACGACGGCCATCCCGGCATAAACCGGCCAGATCGTCGGGCTAGTCAACGGTGACTTGACCAGTGACAAGGTGCTAGAAGCAAACGAGGCGACCAGAATTGCCGCAATGAACGCGATCATCATCAGCCAGGTCTTCCCGCGCTGCTTCTTGTCGCGCCGCGTCCACATGTTGTAATACGAGAACAAGAAGCCTGCCATCAAGGACATGATCAACAGCGACGCGATCCCAGAGCCTGCGGCCATCGTCTTCGGCCTGATGTAGGCAATGACACCATACATCAGCCCAAAAATGCTGGCAAAAAACAGACTCAGATCAAGGCCACTCAGCCAAAAAGGCACGACCTTCTTCGGTGCTGGTGCGTTGATCAGGCTGTCCGCCTTGACCGTCACTGGCCCGTAGATCTGGGTCGCCGGCTTACCTTGGCGCTGGGCTTCGATCATTTCCGGCAACAAGCTTGCCAAGACCTTACGCTCTTGCGCATCGGTGTATTGATGGTCTCTCAAGATCCGCCGCAGCTTGAAGACATACTCATCATTTTTCTTGGTTAATTCGCTTAACAATGCGTCAACATCGACGACCGTCTGAACTTCTTCTGGTGCGTTATTCTTGTTTGCCACTCCATTATCCCCCTTGAGAGCCTGCGCCTAGACGTTGAACCGGAACTCGATGATGTCCCCGTCTTGAACCAAGTATTCCTTACCTTCAGAGCGCAAGCGTCCCGCTTCACGCACCGCAGCGACGTTGCCATACTTGTCGAGGTCGGCGAAGCTCATGGTCTCGGCGCGGATGAAGCCACGTTCAAAATCAGAATGGATCACGCCGGCAACCTGCGGCGCCTTCATCCCTTGCTTGAACGTCCACGCCCGCGTCTCTTTGCCGCCAGCGGTGAAGAACGTCGCCAACCCGAGCAGGTGGTAACTCGCCTTAATCAGCTTGTCCAGTCCAGATTCGCTGACCCCTTCGGCCTCGAGGAAGTCGGCCTTGTCGGCATCATCGAGTTCGGCGATTTCTTCTTCCGTCCGCGCAGACACGGCGATCACCTCTGCGCCTTCCTTGGCGGCGAAGGCTTCGATCTGCTTCACGTAGTCACAAGCGTCTGGGTCGGCCATGTCGTCTTCGGCGATATTGGCAACGTACAACACCGGCTTGGTCGTCAACAGGAACAAGCCTTTGACGATCTTTTGCTCGTCGTCTGAGAACTCGAGGGAGCGTACCGGGGTGCCTTCTTCAAGCGCTGGCTTGATCTTCTTCAAAACATCGAATTCGGCGACGGCCTCTTTGTCCTTCGTCCGCGCGATTTTTTCGACCTTGGCATAACGCTTGTTGACGCTATCCAAGTCGGCCAAAGCAAGCTCTAAGTTGATGGTTTCGATATCATCGAGCGGGTCGACCTTACCGGTGACGCTGGTGATTTCGTCGTCGTCGAACGCCCGCACCACATGCACGATCGCATCGACTTGGCGGATGTTTTCGAGGAACTTGTTCCCCAGCCCTTCGCCTTTGGACGCGCCTTTGACGATGCCGGCAATGTCGGTGAACTCGAAGGTCGTGTGAATGATCTTCTTGGCCGGGATCAGTTCATCGATCCGTGCCAAGCGTGCGTCTGGCACTTCGACCATGCCGACGTTCGGGTCGATCGTCGCGAACGGATAATTCGCCATTTCGGCGCCCGCCTTCGTGATCGCGTTGAATAAGGTGGACTTGCCGACGTTCGGTAGCCCGACGATACCTGCTGTTAAAGCCATGTTTGTTCTTCTCTCTTTCTTCTTGTCGCCATGTGCTGAGGCTTAGTGCTCACTCAGTACTTTTTTCATCTTCCGGTCAAAATCATGCCGTGACATCATCACAATATGGCCACACCCGGTGCAGCGAATCTTGATATCCATCCCCATGCGAATGATTTCCCAGTCGTTGACACCGCAAGCATGCGGCTTCTTCATGAGGACATGATCGTGTAAAGCGTACATGAAAGGGCCTCCTTTGTCGAGCTGTGCTGAGCAATGCTGGGCTGTCTAAGGCAAGGCGCCTTCGTGCTGCTTCGCATCACTGTGGCACCTTGCCTTAGACTCCCAGCTAAAGTCGCTCAGCTCCGCTCTTAGTCTTTGTCGAGTTGCGTGTCGCATTACGCTAGGCCTAACGGCACCTTGGACTGCGCAAACAAGTTTGCTCCGTCCAAGGCACACGTTACGCTACGCGCAAAACCGCGCCACTCCACTCTCAGTCTAAGTTAACGTCAAGCAATGCGAGAATCCGATTCAGGTCGTTGGGGTCGGTGAAGTCGATCTCGATCTTCCCCTTACCCTTTTGACTCTGGGCAATGTTGACCTTGGTGCCGAAGCGATCACCGAGCTGATTCTCACTGGCCCGCAAGTATGGTGACTTGGTTGCCGGTTTACGCTTCGGCTTGGCCGCTCCAGCATTGAGCTCTGCGATTAGATGCTCGAGCTGGCGCACCGTCAGGCCTTCGGCGACAACGCGCTTGGCCACTGCCGGGATCTTCGTCTTGTCCTTAAGACTCAGCAGCGTCCGCGCCTGTCCCATCGACAGCTGTTGCTCGTTGAGCATCCGCTTAACGCCAGCCGGCAGCGTCAACAGGCGCAGGTAGTTGGCGATATACGGGCGACTCTTGCCCAGACGCTTGGAGACTTCGGCCTGCGTGAGTGACAGCTTCTTGATCAGCGTATCATACGCCTGCGCCTCATCCAGCGGGGTCAGATCTTCACGCTGGAGATTCTCAAGCACCGCGACCTCCATCATCGCCGGATCGTCGAACGTCCGCACGATTGCCGGAATCGAGTCTTTCCCGGCGAGCTTCGACGCCCGAAAACGCCGCTCACCGGTAATGATCTCATAACCCGAAACACTTTTGCGCACGATGATCGGCTGGAAGACCCCAGTGTTGCGGATCGATGCGGCCAGCTCTTCAAGCGCTGCCTCGTCAAATAACTTGCGCGGTTGATACGGATTCGGCCGAATGTCGGCCAGCGGCAACTCCACGACTTCACTCAGGTTGGGGTCTGGGCTTTCGAATTCCTTAAAAATGGCATCGATGCCGCGCCCCAAGCCTTTGTTGTTCTTATTCACCATGAGCGTTCAAGACCTCCTGTGCCAATTGCGTATAGACTTCGGTGCCTTTGGACTTCGGGTCGTAATCGACGATCGGCATCCCGTAGCTCGGTGCTTCCGCCAACCGGGTGATGCGGGGAATGATCGTTTCGTAGACCTTGTCGCCAAAATACTTGCGCACTTCATCGATCACCTGCGCGCCAAGGTTGGTGCGGCGATCATACATCGTCAACAACACCCCTTCGATGCTCAGCGTCGGGTTAAAATGCTTCTGTACCAGACGCACCGTATTCAACAGCTGGCTCAACCCTTCCAGTGCATAGTATTCGCTTTGCACCGGAATCAGGATCGAATGCGCCGCAGTGAAGGCGTTGATCGACAGCTGGCCGAGTGACGGTGGGCAATCGATCAAGATGTAATCATAATCGTTCTCCACCGCCGCCAGCCCCAGCTTCAGGCGCATCTCGCGCGCCATCTGACTGGTCAGCTCGATTTCGGCCCCAGCAAGTTGAATCGTCGCCGGTACGATCCACAAGTTATCGTGCTGCGTCTTCAACAAGGCTTCTGAAATCGGGTCTTCGTTGACCAAAACATCATAAATATCTTTGCCGACATCCGGCTTTTGAATCCCGACCCCACTCGTGGCGTTGCCTTGCGCGTCGGCATCGATGATCAACACCTTCTTGCCGGCGTTTGCGAGACACGCCCCTAAGTTGATGGTCGTGGTCGTTTTGCCCACGCCGCCTTTTTGATTGGCGACCGCAATGATATGTGCCATTACTTCTCTCCTTTGATCGAATCTAATCCGCGCAAAAACGGCTACTTGGCCTGCTTCGGAATCTCGATGACGATCCGGTAAACATCGTCAGCCTCTTCTTCGTGCATCGCCACTTGCATCCCTGCGTCTTCGATCAGGTGCACCGATTTCTTCAATGTGTTCACCGCCATGCGCGCGTCGTGACTCTGGATGGTTCGACGCTTCGGCTTAGTCTTCGTGGGCTTTGCCTTAGTGACTTGCGGCTCGGCCTCGGGCGTCGCCACCAATTCTGGATGCAACACGGCCTCGACCTCGACTTGGGTCTCTTTGACCGTCAGCCCGTCGTTGAGGATCTGGTGCACCAGCAGCTGTTGGTGATAGTCATCGACACGCAGAAGCTCGCGCCCGTGACGCTCGGTAATTTCGCCGTTCATGATCGCCTGTTGCACCGGCTCCGACAGCTTCAACAGCCGCAACTTGTTAGCGACGAACGACTGACTTTTTCCCAGTTGGCTCGCCAGCTGCGCCTGGGTGAGGTGATTGAGCTCCATCAAAGCGGTGTAGGCCTGAGCCTCTTCGATCGCCGACAAGCCTTCGCGCTGCAGGTTTTCGATCAGCGCCATGGCCGCCGACTCTTCATCGCTCATCTTCTGCACGATCGCAGGCGCCTTGGCCATGTGCAGGTGCTGCATCGCCCGGTAGCGCCGCTCGCCGGCAATGATCTCGTAGCGCTGCGCCGCATATTCACGCAGAATGATCGGCTGCAACAGGCCGTGTTCTTGGATTGTCTCGGCCAATTCGGTGATCGCCTGTTCCGTGAACACCTTCCGCGGCTGGAAGCGATTCGGGACGATCTGATCGAGCGGAATCTCCTGCACACTCAATCCAGGCGTGAGGTCTTTTTTTCTTCCAAAAAATGGTAGCGCCATCTTATTTGCCTCCCAGTGGTAACTTGCTTGGGGTCCCCGGCTTGCGCGGATACTTCTTCGGGGTCGGCTTATTCTTCGTGATCACAACTAGGCTGCGATGCCCACCGTCTTCTGGTAGCTCCAGCTCAACGACGCGCGTGATCTCGCCACCCAAGATCGCCACCGCGTCTTTGGCCGCGGCTAGCTCGGCATCAGCGGCCGCCGCCTTCATCGCGACAAACACCCCGCCGACTTTAGTCAACGGCAAGCACAATTCCGCCAACACGTTCAGAGGCGCCACTGCGCGGGCGGTCACCACATCGAACGCTTCGCGCTGAGGGGCGTTCTTCCCCCCAAAAGTCTCCGCCCGATCGTGATACAGATGCACATCCGCAAGCCCGAGCTTCGTACTGAGGCGTTCGAGAAAGCCGATGCGCTTGTTCAGCGAGTCGACGATCGCCACCGTCAACTGCGGTAGCGCAATTTTGACCGGCATCGACGGGAACCCCGCCCCGGCCCCCACATCACACAAACTCAGCGCCTGCGTCTTCAACTCTGGCAATGCCGAAACCAGCGTTAGCGAATCATAGAAATGCTTCAAATACACCCCGGGTTCGTCGGTGATGCCGGTGAGATTCATTTTCTGATTTTCGGCGACTAAGTAATCGTAATAGGCCGCGTACTGCGTCAGTTGACTGGCCGTGTGGGGCAAGCCCAGCTCGGCCAACGCTGAAGCGAATGTTTCACGGTTCATGAGTTACACCATCCCTTTGTGGCATCCGGTTTAAGCGCGAATAGAGGAACTTGTTCTCCGCGTTTCACGTCATGTTCTAGTTTAACGTAATTATCAGGCAACAACAACCGTCCGTCGGCAACTGTCACCAGCGTTTCACATGAAACAGACACCCCGCACTTTACTTTTATTTACTTGCAAATTATGCTATTATTCCGGTAACCAGAGCGAAGTGGCGCGCACTTAGGTGGGAGGATAAGATGGCCTGGGCTCGTGCTGGCACAGCCAGTGCGTGACTGGGACAACTTATCCAGCCCACCGTTGCGCCACGCAGCTCGACGAAGAAACCCAGAGTGAAGCTGAGCGTATGCAGGCGTAGCGTAACGCGTGCTAATGACGGAGCGAACTTGTTCGCGCAGATATTAGTGCCGTTAGGCCTAGCCTGTTGCTCAGCGCAGCTCGACGGAAACCAGAGCGAAGCAAGGCCGCACTTAGAGCGTAGTATAGGGCGTACAATTGCTGGAGCGAATTTATTCGCGCAGGTAATTGTGCCACTATACCTAGCTCGTTGGCCTTGCGCAGCTCGACGAGCCCAGAGCGAAGCAAGGCCGCACTTAGAGCGTAGTATAGGGCGTACAATTGCTGGAGCGAATTTATTCGCGCAGGTAATTGTGCCACTATACCTAGCTCGTTGGCCTTGCGTAGCTCGACGAACCCAGAGCAAAGCAAAGCGGTTTTTGCTGGGAGTCTAAGCCAGGGTGTCGCAGTGATGCGAAGCATCTTGAAGGGACCACGGCTTAGACAGCCCAGCATTGCTTTGTGTAGCTTAACGATAACCAGCCGCCACGCTTACCGTGGCGCTCAGAGAAAGGACGATTGCTTGTGGCTGAACCGATTACCATCGCGTACCTATATGAAGACCTGATGAACACTTATGGTGACTCCGGTGATGTGAAAATCCTGCGTTACTGGCTCAACCAAGAAGGCTACGAGGTGCGAGTCGACAACATCAGCCTCGATGCCCCCTTCAACGCCGATGACTACGACTTTGTTTTCTTCGGTGGCGGCCAAGACTATGAACAAACCGTCGTCGCGCGCGATCTCAAGCGACACAAGGCGACCCTGACGGACTATATCGAAGCCGGCAAGCCGATGCTCGCCATCTGCGGCGGCTATCAGTTGCTCGGCGCCTACTATGAAACCAGCGAAGGCACCACGATTCCCGGCCTCGGCATTTTGCCACTGCACACCGTCTTCAAAGCCGACGCGCGCATGATCGGCGATACCGAATTCGAAACCGACTTTGGAACCGTACGCGCTTTCGAAAACCACAGTGGCCGGACCTATTTTGACGACGCAGAGAAGCTACAACCCTTGGGCAAAATGGTTCAAGGCTATGGCAACAACCCCGAAGACGGGGTCGAAGGCATGCGCTACAAAAACACCTTCGGCAGCTACGCACACGGGCCGATCCTGCGCAACGAAGGCATTGCCAAAGGCATTGCCAAGCTGATTGTTCAGAATCATCAACAGCGCGTCGGTCAACCGGCATAACACCAAAAAATGGAGCTGAGCCCGCAGGCCCAACTCCATTTTAGTTTATTCCGGATCCGCTTCGATCAAGTCACCCGCAACGCTACCGACATCTAGCTTATAGATGCGGTGCACGGTGATGACCACGGCCGCGATCGCCGCTGGCAGGTGGCGCGCTTCGGCGAACGCCTTAGCGTCGGCGTAAATCTGATCATCTGTGTGAAATTCGGCAGTGCCCTCAAACCGGAAGCCTTTGAGGGCCGGGCGATCGACCACGGCCACGGCAGCCTTATGATTATCATTGAGGTTGTGCCATGCCTGTTTGCCGGTTTCCTCGTTGTAAATCAAGTGATGCTCATCGAGTACCCGCATCGTTCCCTTAGGCCCGACCTGGGGATTACCATTCTCATCTGCAGTCGCTAAAAAATTGAGTTGGGCGGCTACCATATCCTGCATTGTTTGCGTTAATGTTGCCATTTTACCACGTCCTTTATTTTTTTAATGATGCCAAAAACTGACGATGAACAATGCCAGCGCTACGCCGAGGCCCAGTGCGGCGAAGCCGCCAAACACTGGATTAGGCAGTGGCGCCTGCAAAATCCACCACAGCAAACCGATTAACCCAGCCGCGAGCACAACCAGCCCACAGCGATACCACCAAATTTTCAAAGCTTCCTCTATCTTGCTCGCCTGGCACTTTCCCGTCGAGCGATGCAAAGTAACGCTGGGCTGTCTAAGCCAAAACCGCTTTGCTCCGCTCTCGGAATTATAAATGCGCGAGGATCGTGTATTTATCGCCGGCGGCTTCATCCACACCAGCAGCCTCATAGAACACAGCGAACTTGCCATCCTTGTCTTGCGCAACGACCAATCCCTTGTCGGCGACATGCGCCGCTTTGTAGATCTGTGCCGAGCGTCGTGCTGCTGCATAATCATAGTCGTTGGCGATTGCATCACCGGGGTTGAAAAATACGGCCTCATCCATGGCGATTCCTCCTTCGGGGTGTGCACTACCCCTTCACTGACTGCACCTTCGCAACGATTGCCTTAGTGAACGCCGCGAATGCCGGCATATCAGCCTGCGTCGCGCCTTGCTCGATTTTGATCGGGCTAGCCCCTTGAATCGCGCCACTAGCAGTCAACACTGCCGCAAAGTGATCGGGCGCCGTGTTGTAGCGATCCTGACCATAGAACCGGTCGCCTGTGCCAGCAATGCCAAACACTAACGGCTTCTGGGTGAAGTCGAGCTGCTTGAGGTCTTCATAAAAGTCCTGCGTCTCTTCCGGAATCACCCCACCAGACCACGTATAGGTCGATAAGATCACGACATCATAGTCCAAAAGTTTGGCCGCATCGGTCTGTTGCATTTCTCCCAACGTCACCGTTGCTTTGGCATGTTCGAAGAATTGCACCAAGATCCGGGCCATGCCCTTCGCGTTACCTGTGATCGATGCGTATAAAACCAATACTTTCATGTGCGTTCACCTCTGGCTTTATTATACCATGATGGCGCTTTAGAGACGAAAAGAGGCGGGTTCGCCGCCTTCTTTGTCGGGGCTGGGTTATCGTCGAGCTACGCCATCGTACTCGGGGCACAGATCACCCCAAGCACGATAGCTAGGCTACCTGTCCCGCTAAGTGCGCGTCACTCCGCTCTGGGTTTCTTCGTCGAACTGCGTGGCGCAACGGCGGGCTGGATAAGCTGTCCCGGTCACGCACTGGCGTTGCCAGCACGAGTCCAGGCCATCTTATCCTCCCTCCTAGATGCGCGCCACTTCGCTCTGGTTAGTCTTGGTAGCTAAAGTGCGTCAGTGGCGCTTTTTTAACATCTTCAATCGTCTTGGTGCCGGCCAGCTGCATCACGATCTCAAACTCGTGGTTGATGTGCTCAAAGACACTTTGGACGCCTTGCGCGCCGCCGAGTGACAGCCCATAAAGAACCGGACGGGCGAAGGCCACCAGATCGGCACCACTCGCTAACGCCTTGAACACGTGGCTCCCACGGCGAACGCCAGAATCGAAGATGATCGGCACTTGATGGTTGACGGCCTTGGCGATACTTGCCAAGGTGTCAAACGCTGCCGGACCGCCGTTGAGCTCACGACCACCGTGGTTGGATACGTAGATCCCAGAAGCGCCTGCGCCGATTGCCCGCAGCGCATCTTCTGGCGACTCGATTCCCTTCACGATGACAGGCAGCTTCGTGTATTCGGCGATCCGCCGCACATCGTCTTCGCCGATCTTCTGGGCGGCAGCGGCATAGATCTCGCCGATTCCCTTGCCTTTACCGTCGCCTTCAGAGAACTTCTGTAAGTTAGCCATCGGAATCGGGAACTGGAAGTTGTTGATGATATCTTGTTCACGATACCCATCGACAGTCGCATCAACGGTCAAAATGATGCCTTTGACCCCAGCCTTGACCGCTTCATCGAGCAAGCTGTAATTGAAGTCCCAGTCTTTGGACATGTACAGTTGGAAGAACTGCGGTGCACCAGGTGCCGCGGCCGCGGTGTCCGCAATCGAAGTGGAGGAATAAGTACTTTGGCTCATCAATCCGCCGACTGCCGCGACCCCCTTGGCTACCGCCTTCTCGCCTTGGCTATGCGCAAGCCCTTGCGCCGCAGCTGGGGCCATCATGACCGGTGTCTTCAGGTCGATACCAAACACGTTGGTCGATAAGTCAGGGTTTTCAACGTTAGACAATGCCTTCGGGACGATCTGGGCGTGTTCGAACGCCTTCGTGTTCTGCCGCAGGGTCCAATCATCTTCGGCCCCACCGACGATATAACCGAAGCCACCGGTTGGAATGATCTTCTTGGCCTCTGCTTCCAGCGCCGGTAAATTCAAAATGTTGAGCTTCTCTTCGCGATCACTTTGTTCGTATCCATTCACTACTGTCATGTTAAACCCTCCCGTTAATTGATTACGGGGATAACTATACCACTTACTTTTTGTAATTAAAAGGTTTTTTCGCTAATTTTTTATTAGTAACTTTCATCCTAAAAAAACGAGGCCGTGACAAAAGTCACAGCCCCGTGCAGTCATTGAACGGTTGGCATCAGTGGTTGATCGACGTGTAAGAGATAATGAACTGCGGCGGCCAATTGCGTCTCGGCAAAGAAGCGGATATCCGGTTGGGCGCCGAACACATCGATCTCAATCAGCGGCTCAAACCCGCCGAACGGTCGCAACACCTTGCGCAACCAGGCATCCCAGACTTGGGTCGCGAGCCCGTTGTTGTGATCAAGGTTGCGGCGAATGATGATATTCTTGTTTTCCCAGATCCGCACCCGCATCGGGGTCGTCTGCTTGGCGGCGAGTTCTTGGAGGTAAGCATAAGGTTCCATGATAGACCCACTCCCTTCCGAACGAAGGCGACAATTACTTACTTTTATTATACAAACAAAAGTTCGTTTTTGCAACTTATTCGCGCATTTGTTGAAAAATTAGGTATACTAGAGTTAAGCGTATTCGAGGAGGATTCATGCAATGAGCGAAAAAGATCAAGTTACCGCATTTTCCCGAGAGATCATTGAGTTTCAACGTAAGAACAATCTTACCGACACCGAGATGGCTCTCAACAGCCACGTTTCTGTAGAACACATTCACAACATCAAAGCGATGCGTGAAGCCCCAGAACCATCCGTGGTGGCTAGCCTCCGCGATTACATGGAACACAAGCCTACTGGCAAATAATCGGGCACCGCAAGCCCTACGCGCCACAATAAAAGAGGATCGGCTGAGCCGATCCTCTTTTGTGTTGCGTGTCTATTTGGCGGCGACCTTCTGGAAGGTGTCGTTCGGAATGCGGATCAAAGAGAAGCGCTGGGCGGTGTGGCCGACGTGCATCCCCAAACCGTTCAGAAACGTCGGTTTGTATGTACCGATGTATGTGGCGACATACGCCTTCTCGTCTTGTTTCTCCAGTGCCGCGAGCTTCTTGTTCTGCCATGGATAGGCAGACGCACGCACGGTCAGCGCGTCAGTGGCCGATGAAACATCGGCGTTGCGGCTGGAGATCTCGTATTTGGTGCCTTCCGTCCAGTACGTGTAATACCGCGTCGGCTGTGTGCCATTGCCGGAGGTCACGCTGACAAAATACGAGCGATCGTTATCTGTCCGGAGCATCAGCTTGTCGTAGGTATACTTCACGCTGATCGTGCTCGTATCCGCATAATCTAGCGGCCGCAACCACGTCACCCAGGCCATGCCGCAAAGCGCCACCAAGAAAACCGCGACCTCGATCAGGTCGAGTAACCAGGTCCGCCCTTCGTGTTGCTTGCGGAATACGACCACCATTTTCAGATGGCGATTACGAATGTTCCAGATGATGAAGGCGAGGTAGGCCACCACGGCCACCCAGGCCACCAAGCCGATCAGATTCCAAACGTTCATATCAAAACTCCTTAATGCGCGCGCAGCTTGTCCGCCTGTGCGACCGCGGCTTGACCGAGAATGTTGAGATAGTTCCAAGGCTTATCATACCAAGGGTTGAACAACATGTCGACATAGGCCAGGTCATCAATCGTATTGTGATTTTGGATCATGACCGAGATCAGGTTCGCCGACTGAGCGATCTCGTGTTTGCTCAGCAACTGAGCGCCGAGGATCTCACGGTTATCTTCATTATAAACTAACACCATGTGCAACGGATAGGCATCCGGCATGAACTCCGGTCGGTAAGTCTCGGTGACCATCACCGACTTGGCGTGCAGGCCCTCGTCGAGTGCCCTGTGCAAGGTCATCCCCGTGCACGCCAGCGTCTTGTCATAAAGCCGCATCGCACTGGTCGACTGCGTTCCCATGTAGCGAATCGTGTTGCCAAAAACGTTGCGGCCGGCGAGCTTGCCTTGCCGCACAGCATTCGTCGCCAGCGGGGCGTAGGCATCGTGGCCGGTCGGGTTAAAATGAACGACTGCCGAATCGCCTGCCGCATAGATATCAGGATCACTGGTTTGCATATAATCGTTGACGTGAATCGCGCCATCAGCCAGCATGTCGACCTGGCCTTCCAACAGCTCCGTCATCGCCCGGAAACCAACGCAGACAACCGCCAGATCCGCTTCGTGCTCGCCTTTGTCGGTGCGCACATAGGCCTTATGTTCATCGCTATCGAACTGCAACGCCGTCTCGCTGAGAAACGTCGTCACGCCATGGGCCCGTAACTCGTCTGACACCATCGCCCGCAACTCATCGTCAACATAGTGGCTGAGTAATCCGTGCACCCCGTTGATGAAAATCACCTTGCGCCCGATGCGGCTGTACGCCTCGGCCAACTCCACCCCGATGTAGCCACCGCCGATGATTGCGATCGATTTGGCAGACTCGGCACTGGACTTGATTTTTTCGGCATCATCGGCGTTCTTGCACATCAACACCCGCGGCAAGCTGATGCCTTGCAACGGCGGCACGACCGGGTAGCTACCGGTCGTCATGATCAATTTGTCATAACCCTGGGTGAACTTGGCCGCGGTGACCATATTCTGCACACGTAACTGATGCGCCTTGGCATCGATCGCCACGACATCATGGCGCAGGTGCACATGGACGTTCGGGCCAAGCGCCTCTAGACCTTGCGCGTCTGCATAAAACATATCCTGCAGACGTGGCACCGTCCCTTCGAGATACAAGGCGATCCCACAGGACAAAAACGAAATATCCGCCCGCCGTTCAAAAACATCCACGACGGTTTCGGGATGGCGCGTTAAGATTTCTTGAACCGCTGCTGTCCCAGCATGGGTACAACCGACGACTGCAATTCTCATTACTTGGGCCCCTCTTTTTTGTGTCATTTAATGATGACTAACTGAAGCCTATTATCGCACGAATTCAGGGAAAGCAAAACGCTTTATTTTAGTAATCACGGCCAACAGGCTATAATTAGGTTAAGTCCCCACAACAAGGAGGAGTCGCCGATGAAAATCGCACTGATTGGGGCTGGGCCTCGTGGATTGCTGCTACTCGCGCGCCTGCTGGCCTGGCAACCCCACACTAGCCGTGAACAGATGATGATCACGCTATTTGATCCCTACCCGATCGGCGGGCGCGTTTGGCGTGTCGATCAAGACCCGCATCTGCTGATGAACACTGCCGCCAGCCAGATCACGTTATTTTATGATCACACCGTCGCCGGCGTGACCACCTTCACGTCAGGACCCGACCTCGCCAGCTGGAGCCACCACGAAGCCGCGGCCTTCCTCAAGCAGCACCACGCCGCCAAAGTCTTGCAGACTCAAGCTGCGGCCTTACAGCCCAACGACTACGCCCCGCGCGCCTTGTACGGCTACTATCAGCGCTGGTATTATCAGCAGCTACAACACCGCCTGCCAGAAGAGGTCCACGTCGAGTATCAGCAGACATCAGTCGTCGCCATTCACCACCAGGCCGCATTCACGGTCGTCACCGCAACTGCAAGCGCCAGCTATGATGGGGTCGTCTTGGCCCTCGGTAACAGTGAAAACACCTTGACCCGCGACCAAGAAACTCTCACCGCGTTCGCCAAGCGCCACGACTACCTCTACCTGCCGCCGAATTTTCCGGCAGAAGGCGACCTAGCGCGACTGACCCAAGACGATGTGGTGATCATCCGTGGCCTCGGCCTGAGTGCCCACGACTTTATCAACCGCCTGACGACCGGGCGCGGCGGGCGCTTTACCAAGACCGCCTCCGGTCTAGTCTATCACCCGAGCGGCCGTGAGCCGCACCTTGTCGCCGGCTCGCGCCGCGGCTTCCCTTATCACGCCAAGGGCCGCAACCAAAAGGCCCCCGGTGAACAGACCCCGTCCCGCTTCACCACCACCGCCCGGCTAGCCGCCTGGCAGGCGAGTGGCAAACTCGACGGCAAGACCTTCATGGCCGCCTTGCGCCATGATGTCGAGTTTACCTACTACAGCCGGCTCTTGGCCGTCCGCCAGCAAGACCCGACATGGTTTCAGCTGGCCTTCACCACCGCCCCCGCCAAGGCCCTCAAGGCATTGGCGCTTCCCGAAACAGACCGGCTCGACTGGCAGGCGTTGATCGCCCCGCCAGTCGGCGCCGACTGGCCAGAAACGATCACCACTTTTCTTCGCCAAGATGTTCAGGCGGCCCAACTCGGCACGCTCACCGGGCCGCTGACCGCGGCGCTAGAGGTCTTGCGCGACCTCCGCGACCAGGTGCGGCAACTGCTGGAGCGGGACTTGCTGAGCGACGATGAGTATCTCGATTGGTTTTTGCGCAAATTCAACGGCATCAACAACTTCTTATCCATCGGCCCGCCGCTTCAGCGCAACGCCGAGCTGCTCGCCTTGATTGAAGCCGGCATCGTCACCTTGCTGCCACCGGGCATCCAGGTGCAAGGCGCTCACGGCCACTTCATCGCGACCAGTAGCACCGACGCGCGCTACGCATATCGCGGCACCGCCTTGATCGAGGCCCGCGTGCCGGCGGTCAACGCCCCGACCGCCAAGAATCCGCTGATTCAACAGCTTCTTCGCAGTGGCATGGCGACGCCTTACGAGCTACAGCTTGCCGGCGAACGCCGCTTCCAATCCGGGGCCTTGCTCGTCGAGCGCCACACCCACCAACTGCTCGACGCCAAGCACAAGCCTCAAGGCCAGCTGTATTGCTGGGGCGTGCCGACCGAAGGCGTCCACTGGCTGACGAACGCCAGCCCACGGCCCTTGGTCAATGATATCAGCCTCCGCAACGCCAATACGATCGCCAAGGCCTTGCTCGGGTTGTAGCGCACACCAAAACAGGAACCAGCCAAGCATTGCGCTTGTCCGGTTCCTGTTTTTTACTGCGCATATCGCAAGATCGCCACGACTGGAGCCGCCAGCTGCGTCTCTGGCAACAGACTGACCCGGCCGCCTTGGACGACCGCGAGTTCCGCGAGGTCGTTGAGCAGATTGTTGTGTTGGGCCTGCGGGCTCTTCTGATCAAGGACCCCGTCAACCAGCTGGCCGTCCACCCGCGCGCCAACTTGCAACAAAAGGTGCATCACGGCGTGGGTGTTGATCGCCGCCACGACCTCAGCAAGCGTCTCGACGATGCGCCCACCGCTGCGCGCATCGTCGAGCTCTGTCAGCAAGGCGTGGCGCGCCTGGGCATCGAAGTCGCTCACCAGCGTGTTAGCCGCCCGCGCAAGGTCTGTCGCCTTCAAGTTGGCTGGGCTGACTTCCAGCTGAACGGTCGCCAAGAACGGATTGCGGCTGAGCTCCCGATAGACGCTCAGCGTCTGCGGCAAGCCCCACAACACCAGCGCCCGCTGATGCGGCTTGGAGTAATGCTCGGCCACATACTCATCGACCGCTTGGAAGAAGCGCTTCGTATCGTTGGCCTCTTCGGCGGACTTTTCCGTATGGCCGTGGTAGCTCACGCTTCCCGGGCCTTGGCTGACCGAATTCAGATTGCCGCCGCGCAACTCATCCCCCAGCGTCCCCACCAGCGTCTGCGGGGCGGCCTCGGGCAAGGCGACTGGCACCAGCGTCGCATCTTCGTGGTGGTACAAGGCGATACGGTCGCGCTGCAAGACCAGCACGTCGAAGTCCCGCTGCTTTTGGGCGTCTGCCAACAACGGCAAGACCTGCGGATACGTCGTCACCATCGCGCTACTTGTGACCGGGGTGTCCAAGGCGAACGCTTGCAGGCGCTCACTATCGACCAACACGCCTAGGCCGTGCGCCGTGTTCCCCGTAATGCGCTGCGGGGTGTCGAACAACTGCGCCAGCTGGTCAGCGTAAGGCGCCCACGCCTGCTCAGGAAACGTTGTTGCCATCACGTCTTTGGCGTGCGCGATCAGGTGACGCAGCTCCAAGTGGACTGCCGCCACATCTTGATGCGGCTCCCGCGGTAAATAAATGGATACGAAGGGTCCGCTCGGCGTCTGCGCTAAGAAATCTTGTAAGGTCGTCATATCGATCATGTCGCATTCCCCTTTCTCTCTTGCTTCAAGCATATCAAGCCTGCCTTGATGAATGCAAAGAATTGCATCGCCGCACGCCTAAATAGAGACTGAGCCCTACGCGAAAAATAGAAGGCGGCTGACGCGTCAAGCCGAACTTGGGCTTTGCGTGCCAACCGCCTTCTACACATTCGCGTTGCGTATGGAGTCGTACTGTTTATTTTGATGCGGGACCGATGATGTCCTGGCGCCCTACTTACCTTCCAAAATGGCTTTAACGTTGCGCTTCAAAGCGTTCGATAGCGGCCGAATATCGCTGTGTCAAGCCAATCTGATCGCCACCTGTCAACAGCTGCTCGCGCCAGATCGACTCGATGGCAAACGGCATCACGGCTTCACCGCTTATGACCGTTTGCGCCTCTAAATCGACCGTGACCGTCTGCGTCGCGGTCAGCCGCGCCAGCACCGCACACTGTTCTGCCGGCAACACCAGCGGCAATAGTCCGTTGTGCAACGCATTGGCATAGAAAGTCTCGTTGAAACTGACCGCAATGATGACCTTGATCCCGTAATCGCGCAGCGCCCAAGCGGCGTGCTCCCAGGCCGAACCACAGCCGAAGTTGGCTCCGGTCACCAAAATTTTGGCGGCCTTGCGCGCCGGATCGTTCAAGACAAAATTCGAGTTCGGCGCCCCGGAGGCCAAGTAGCGCTCGCCGTAAAACAGTTGGTCCGCATAATCGGTCCGCTCAGAATCTTTGAGCGCCTCTCGCGAAATCAGCTGGCCCGTGTCGATGCTATCTTGCATGACCGCCACAACGGGACTCGTCACCGTTTGAAATCCACTCATCACTTAACCTCCTGGCGAATATCGACAAAGTGTCCGTTCAACGCGGCATACGCCACCATCGCCGGGCTCGCCAGATGGGTCCGCGCCCCAGCACCTTGGCGCCCTTCGAAGTTACGGTTAGTCGTCGATGCACAATGCGCACCGGCCGGGATCTTATCCGGATTCATCGCCAGACAAGCCGAACACCCCGGCTCCCGCCAAGAGCAACCAGCTGCCTTGAAGATCTGGTCTAACCCCAACGCCTCGGCAGCATTTTTGACCTGCCGCGAACCCGGAACGACCCACACCGTGACGCGCGGGTCGACGTGTTTGCCTTTCAAGATACTTGCCGCGATCTTGAGATCAGACAGCCGCCCGTTCGTACACGAGCCGAAAAATGCGTAGGTGATCGGAATGTCCGCCGCGGTTTGGCCGGGTTGCAACCCGATATAAGCGTAGGCCTTGTGGGTATTGTCATCCGTGTCTGCAGGGAACGGCGCATCGACCGCCCCGGTCATCCCCGGATTCGTCCCCCAAGAAACTTGCGGCGCCAGCTCGCTGACATCAAAATCGATGATCTTATCGTAGTCGGCCTCGCTGTCGGTATATAGTTGTGACCAGGCCGCGATCGCCGCGTCCATGTCCTTCGGGGCATACTTGCGCCCGCGGACGTAATCGAACGTCGTCTGGTCGGGGCGAATCATGCCGTACTTGGCGCCGCCTTCGATCGACATGTTGCAGATACTCATCCGCTCTTCCATACTGAGCGCATCAATCGTGTCACCGTAATACTCGACCGCATAGCCGTTACCGAACGCGACGCCTTCGCGTCCGATCAGCCCCAAGATGATGTCTTTGGCATAGACCCCATGCGGCAGCTTGCCGTGAACGCGCACGCCCATGCTCTTCGGCTTAGTCTGCCAGATCGTCTGGGTGGCCATCACGTGTTCGACTTCGCTAGTGCCGATCCCGAAGCCGATCGAGCCGAATGCCCCGTGCGTGGCGGTGTGCGAATCTCCGCACACGACGACCATCCCTGGCTGCGACAACCCCAGCTCCGGGCCGATGACATGCACGATGCCTTGTTCGCGCTCGCCGACATCAGCCAGCCGAATCCCGAACGCCTTACAGTTCGCCTCCAGTGTCTCGATCTGCTTGCGTGAGATCACGTCTTTGATGTTATAAATATCTTCCGTTGGCACGTTGTGATCGACTGTCGCAAACGTCAGCTCCGGATGCCGCACCTGCCGGCCGTTTTGGCGTAAGCCTTCGAACGCTTGTGGCGACGTGACCTCGTGTAGCAGTTGCAGATCGACAAAAATCAGCTGCGGCTGGCCCGGCTCGCCGGCGACCACGTGCTTTGCCCACAGCTTATCAAACAATGTTTTTCCCAAATCAAAAACCTCCTACGGCTTCGCGACTGATACCGCCTTCAGTATAAGTTTTATTATATTCGCATTTCAAATGAAAAAAATCTCCAAAAACTGACCAATTCAATGGTATCGAATCATCGCCGCACTTTTCGCCGGCCGCATGCGCCACCTGTGCGTAACCGTTCAAAACTTTCCAAGCTTGGCCCACTCAAAAAGGCGCCGCACCCCACAGGGGACGCTGCGCCTTTTATCGCAGTTACTTGATGTCTTGCCAAGTCCAATCCAAGACGGCCGGGATATCTTCGCCCGTCTGGCGGATATAGTCGTGATGGTATTGCAGCGTATCGTCCATCTCCTGAATGAAGGCCGCGCCTTTTTCGGCATAGCCTGGCACATGGGCGATGATGTCCTTGGCCAGATGGAAGCGGTCGAGCTCGTTGACCACCCGCATGTCGAACGGTGTGGTGATCGCGCCTTCTTCGCGATAGCCGTGCACGTGCAAGTTGTGGTTGTGGCGATCGAAGAAAATGTCGCGGATCAAGTCTTCAAAGCCGTGGAAGCCGAAGAACACCGGCTTGTCGGTCGTGAAGTAGCGATCGAATTCCTCGTCGGACAAGCCGCGAGGGTCACGGTCAGGGCTCTTCAGCTTCAAGAGATCGACCACGTTGATGAAGCGGAACTTCAAGTCAGGGAAGCGCTCATGCAACAGGTTGATCGCGGCCAAGCTTTCCATATTCGGCTCGGTGCCTGCCGCGGCGATCACGACGTCTGGTTCGACCCCGTCATCGTTAGAGGCCCAATCGATGCGCTTCAAGCCGTTGTTGGCCAGCACTTGCGCTTCTTCAAGCGAATAAAACTGCGGCCGCGGCTGCTTGGATGTGATCAACAAGTTGATCGTGTTGTGACTTTGGAAGACCTTCGGCGAGATCGCCAACAAAGAGTTGGCATCGGCCGGCAGGTATTCGCGGATGAACTCGCCTTTCTTCTCGGCCAAGTGCGTCAAGATCCCAGGATCTTGATGCGTATAGCCGTTGTGGTCTTGCTGGAAGGAAGTCGAAGTCGACACCACGTTCAAGGAAGGATAAGGCTTGTGCCAGTCTTCCTTGGCTGCTTCCCGCATCCACTTGAAGTGCTGGGTGAGCATGGAATCCACGACCCGCAAGAAGGCTTCATAGCTGGTGAACAAGCCGTGGCGTCCAGTCAAGGTGTAGCCTTCCGCAAACCCTTCTGCCTGGTGTTCCGACAGCTGCGAGTCGATAATACGCCCGGCAGGCGCCAGCTTCTCGTCGCAACCCTTGGCATCGATTGGTTCGAGCCACTGACGGTTAGTCGTTTCAAACAGGCCATACAGGCGGTTGGACATGGTTTCATCGGGGCCGAACACCCGGAAGTTCTCTGGGTTGAGCTTGATGAGGTCCCGCAAGTAATCCGACCAGACGATCATGTCTTGTTTGACGTTTTGGCCGCGCTTGGTGTTGTCCAACGCGTAGTCCTTGATGTCAGGCAAGATCAGATCCTTGGCGTGATAGCCGACGTTTGTGATCGGGTTGGCCGCCATGCGCTTGTCGCCTTTCGGGGTCAGCGCCTGAAGCTCTGGGATCAAGGTCCCGTTGTCATCGAACAGTTCTTCTGGCTTGTAAGACTTCAACCAGTCTTCCAACGATTCCTTGTGTGTCATGTCGTCGCGCTTGACCGGAATCGGGATCTGGTGCGCACGGAAGGAGCCTTCGATTGGTTCGCCGTTCCAAGTCTTCGGGCCGGTCCAGCCTTTTGGCGTCCGCACGATCAACACTGGCCAGTGTGGCATCGTCGTATCGCCAGTCTCACGGGCGTGCTTTTGGATGGCGTGAATCGATTCGATCGCCTTGTCCATCGCCGCCGCCATGATCGGGTTGAGCTTGTCGGCATCGTCGCCTTCGACAAACAGCGGTTGCCAGCCCATGCCTTCGAAGTACTTCGTCAGGTCTTCATCGGACTTCCGCGACAAGATCGTCGGGTTAGAGATCTTGAAGCCGTTCATGTGCACGATCGGCAACACGGCACCATCGGTGATCGGGTTGATGAACGTGTTGGAGAACCAAGAGGCCGCCAGCGGGCCGGTTTCGGTTTCGCCGTCACCGGTGACCGCCGCTGCGATCACGTCAGGATTATCCAGAATCGCCCCGGTCGCGTGGCTGAGCGTGTACCCGAGCTCGCCGCCTTCATGGATGGACCCTGGAATCTGCGCGTTGGCGTGACTTGCGGCCCCACCTGGGAAGGAGAAGCGCTTGAATAAGATCTGCATCCCCTTTTCGTCTTGCGAAATATAAGGATACTTTTCGGAGTAGGTCCCGTCGAGGTAGGCGTTCGATAACATCACCTGACCACCGTGACCGGGGCCTTCCAGATAGAACATGTTCAGATCATACTTGTTGATGACCCGGTTGAGGTGCGTGTAGATGAAGTTTTGCCCCGAGATCGTGCCCCAGTGCCCGATCGGGTAGAATTTAACGTCGCCAGATTCCAATGGCCGTTTCAACAACGGGTTGTTGGAGAGGTACAGTTGTCCTACAGAAATATAATTGGCCGCTCGCCAATACGCGGTCATTTTGTCAAAGTAAGCTTGAGATGAATAATCTGTCGCCATGACGAATCCCTACCTTTTTGTATTTGATAGCCTCAGTATACCACGTTTTACGCCAAAATCACTTATTATCACTTAAAAATCCTTAAAAGCTTGGATGTTACCCCTTAATTATCGCATAATCCTCAGGAAAATCCCAAGAAGATGGCCGCCGTGCGCTGAAACGTGTTACAATATTCACAAGAAGATAAGTCCAGATTTTTTGAACCGGGTCGTCCAACAGAGGGGCTGAGAAAAATGCGCTTAACGTTATTTGACTGGTTAATATTGGGATTTGCAGTTCTAGCCGCAGTGGCATTGTTCGCCATTCACGCGGTGATCGAAGCCGTGATCGTCATCATCTTGATGGTCGCCGCTGTCTGGTTGCACCGCTCGATCAACAATCGTCCGGGAAGTCTTTCCTAGCACGCATAAATAAGGGGTTGCGACTTTTGCCGCAACCCCTTATTTATGTCCTAGTCCAGCCGTTCGAAGACGTCGCGGACGATCATTAGCTCTTCGTTAGTGGGAATCAAAAGCGTCTTGATCTTGGCGCCTGGTGCAGACAAGTCGGTTTCGACCCCGTGCGAGGCTTCGTTGGTCTGCTTGTCGATGGCCGCTCCCAAGAAGTGCAGGCGATCAATGATCTGGCCCCGCATCTCATCGGAGTTTTCGCCGACCCCACCGGTGAAGACCAAGACGTCGATACCGTCCATGACAGACGCATAGCTGGCGACATATTTGGCCGCGCGGTTCGCGTAAATATCCAGCGCCAGCTTGGCCTGTGGGTTGGTGAATTCGACTTCCTTGAGGTCACGCTGATCTTGCGACAGCTCAGAGATGCCTAATACCCCAGACTCATGATTCAAGATGTGCAAGATCTCATCGACGTCGGTGATGTCGAGCTTTTTCATCAAATAAGCCACTAGCGACACGTCGATGTCCCCGGAGCGGGTACTCATCGTGACCCCGGCCAGCGGGGTGAAGCCCATCGAGGTGTCGACCGACTTGCCACCTTGCACCGCCGTGATACTGGAGCCGGAGCCCAGATGCATGACGACGATCTTCAGGTCTTTGGGGTCTTTGCCTAAGTATTCAGCCGTCCGCGCGGAGACATAGCGAACACTGGTGCCATGCGCGCCGTACTTCCGCGCCCCGTATTCTTTGTAGTACTTGTAAGGAATACTGTATAGGAAGTTTTCTGGACTCATGGTCTGGTGGAAAGAGGTATCAAACACGGCCACCTCAGTCGCCCAAGGCATCATCTTGGTGAACACCTCGATGTATTTCGCCTCGACCGGGTTGTGCAAAGGGGCGTAGTCACGCAGGTTTTGAATCTTCAACAAGACTTCCGGGGTGACCACGGTGGATTCCTTGAATTCTTCACCACCAGCAACTACCCGGTGCCCGACGCCGACGATTTCGTGCAACTCATCGACCAACCCCAGCGATTTGAGGTTATCCATCACAGAAGCGACTGCTTCACCAAAATTAGCGACCGGGCTATCATCACGATACACTTGATGATCCCCGTACTTGACCTTGATGTTGCCTTTGGGTTGGCCGAGCCGATCGACCAAGCCTTCTGCCAGCTCCTCTTCGGAAGGCATCTCGAACAACTTCCACTTCAAAGTAGAACTACCTGCGTTGACTGCTAAAATTTTGACCATTTCTCTCACTCCTCAACTGCGTCCGCTCACGCGTTTGAACGCACCGCACGGCACGTTTATGGTTTAGATTGGTGGTGCTGATGCCAGGCGGCGATCTGGGCCAATCTGGCTTTGACTCGCGCTTCTGAGCCCGAGTCGGTCGGGTGGTAATAGTGATGACCGACTAAGTTGTCAGGCATCGTCTGCATATCGGTGAGCTTGTCTTCGCTGTCATGGGCGTATTGATAGTCTTCACCATAGCCAAGCGTCTTCATCAAGTCGGTGATCCCGTTGCGAATCACCAGCGGCACAGGGTCCGCCCGCGTCGCTTCCGCATCGTGCTTGGCCGCTTCATACGCGGTGTAAATGGCATTGGACTTCGGCGCGAGGCTGAGGTACACCACCGCATGGGCGAGATGAACGGCGCATTCCGGCATCCCGATGAACTGGCACGCCTGAAAAACACTCGTGGTGATTTCGACTGCCCGCGAATCCGCCATCCCGACATCTTCTGAGGCGAATCTGATCAACCTTCTGGCGACATACAACGGGTCTTCGCCACCTTCGAGCATCCGACTTAGCCAGTACAGCGCCGCATCCACATCGGAATTACGCATCGACTTATGGAGCGCCGAGATCAGATTGTAATGTTCTTCACCATTCTTATCGTACAGCAACTGTTTTTTGGATAACAGTTGCCGCACCGCGTCGTTGCCGACAACGATCGTCCCGTCCGCCTGGGCTTGGGCGTTGGTGACGGCCATCTCCAGCGTGTTCAGGGCCACCCGCGCGTCGCCATTGGCGAAATCGGCGATCTGCGTCAAAAGCGCCGCGTCGATTTGCACCTGCGAAGCGCCATAACCGCGCGGGTCGCTCAAGGCCCGCTGAAGCAAAGCCACGACTTCTGCCGTCGTCAACGGCTGGAGCACGAACACTCGAGTCCGTGACAACAGCGCCGCGTTCACCTCAAAGCTGGGGTTTTCGGTCGTTGCGCCGATCAGCGTGATACTTCCGCGCTCAACATAAGGTAAGAATGCATCTTGTTGCGCCTTGTTAAAGCGGTGGATTTCGTCGACAAAGACGATCGTCCGCTGCCCCAACTCCCGATTGCGCATCGCTTCTTGCATCACCTTTTTGATTTCGTTGATCCCGCTCGTCACCGCTGAGAACGTGACGAATTCAGCTTTGGTTTGCTTGGCAATGATCCGCGCCAGCGTGGTCTTGCCGACACCTGGTGGCCCCCAGAAGATCATGGAAGGCACCTTGTCAGCTTCGATCAGCTGCCGTAGCACGCGGTTTTTGCCCAGCAAGTGTGGCTGGCCCGCCATCTCGTCAAGCGTCTGCGGACGCAAGCGACTGGCGAGGGGCTGGAAACTTTGGGAATCAAAAAGACTACTCACTTTGCCACCTTCTATTCAAACTTAGGATTTGAATATGTGTCTACTATAACATGAAACCGTTATCTTGGAACCTTCGTAATCGATATTCTGTACATTGTTTCACATAAGCTGTACACGTGTTCCACTTCGAGATGACATTCATCGCCGCGATGTGATAGCATGAAGAAGCAATCACATCTGCATTGAAAGGTGGTAATCCGATGTCAGAACAGCTCTTGAACGATTTTCCCCAAGGCGCTTTTTCTGCCTTTTCTACTGCGAAAATGTCTCACTTCCTCCCGGTCCGCCCAGCGCTCGATGAACACTCGCTGCAATCGTTCTTCGGGGCCGATGCCAGCAACGTGCGGCGCACAGAGTCCGGCTTGTCGCTGCGCCTGCCAGACGCCCCACCGGTCCGCGCCAAGTTCGGCGAGATCATCGTCCACTCGACCAACGGCAAGTACAAGGTGATCGACCAGGAATACTATCACAACAACTTCAACGATCCGCTACCGGATCCACATTAAGTGAGGTGCCTTCGTGGTCGCTTTTGAAAAATACCATCCCCTACTCTCGCCACATTACACCTTAGACTGGCCGACGGCGAGTCGGCTCAAGGACCTCTATGCCTTGCGCGCTGATGCGACGCAGGCCGCGTTATCTGCCCGGCCGGTTGCCCAAAGCATCACCGAAACCGCGCACGCCGTCAACCACGCCATGCGCCTCATCATGGGAAATCAAGCCTTGATCTACGGGGTCACCACGAGAAAAGACCACGCCTTAGCCGGCAGTGTCGCGTTGCTAGCGATCGATCCCGCGCTGACCCAGGCCCAGCTACAAGTCGAGGTAGCCGCGCCTACCGCACCTGCGCCGTTTTACGACGAGATCGTGCCGCGCGTCGTCGGGTTTGCCTTCTTCGAGCTCGGCCTCACCACCCTTAAGTTGTCGCTGCCGCTAACGCCCACGCCGCTGCAAACTTGGCTAGTCGCCCACGGCTTTGCCCCCACTGCGACCGGTGAACGCCTGATGTTGACCATCACCGAAGCGGCCGTCGCAGACGATCCGCACTATCATTTCTGAATCACCAAAAAAGGCGCCTCCGACAAGTCGGGAGCGTCTTTTTAGTACTTGAATATTCCAGTCATGTTACGTGTCAAAAGGCCGGTACCGAGCTGATAGCTACAGTAGCCACCAGGTCCAAAGTTCGGACCCAGCGTCTACTTAGGCTATCTGTCGGTGCCAGGGTCGCCTTTTGTCACAGCCCTTGATTTTTCACATCAACGCCATGAAGACGAAATCGAGGACGAAGCCGAGGGTGACGACCCAAAGCACCGGGTGGACTTGCTTGGCCTTGCCGGTGATCAGCTTGATGAGGCAATAGAAGATGAACCCCGCGGCGATGCCATAGGAGATGTTGTAGATCAACCCCATGACGATCGACGCCATGAAGGCCGGAATCGCTTCTTCCAAATCGCTCCAGTTGATTTCCTTGAAACTGGCCATCATCATCACCCCAACCATGATCAAGGCCGGTGCGACCGCTTGCGTCGGCACGATCGCAATAATCGGCGACAACAGCGAGCTGATCGCAAAGCACACCGCAACGGTTACCGCCGTCAAGCCAGTGCGGCCACCGGCGCCGATGCCTGCGGCGGATTCGACGAACACGGTGACGTTGCTCGTGCCGAAAATCGACCCCACGCCAGTCGCAATCGCATCGGCGAACAGCGCCTTGTCCATCTTAGAAGAGAAACCGCGGCCTTTTGCCATCGCCTGCATGTCGTGCTTGGTGAAGATCCCGCTACGCCGGCCGGTACCGATGAAGGTGCCGAGGGTGTCGAAGATATCCGAGAACGAAAAGGCGAAGATCGTCATGATGGACAACAAGATGTGCTGGCCATCAGCAAACAGGCTACCGAAGCCCTTACTCGAAAAGGCGGCGCCAAACGTCGTGCCGAGCTGACTCAAGGCGTGGCTGAACGAGCTGGCAGAAGAAAGATGTAAGTTCGTCACCCCGAACGGAATCCCAATCAAGGTCGTCGCGACGATGCCGATCAGCACCGCGCCTGGCACCTTCTTGACGATCAGCACCGCCATCAACAACAACCCGAGCAGCGCAACAAGCGCCCCTGGCTGGGTGAAATTCACCAAGGCCGGAACCACGCCACCGCCAGAGACGACGCTGTGGACCCCGGTCTTGAACGTGTGCGCGGCGGCGCTGCCGCCGTTGATCGATAAAATACTGCCGGCATCAGAGGTGAACTGCAAGAAGCCGGCATTTTTCAACCCGATGTACGCGACGAACACTCCGATGCCACCGCCGATGGCGTGTTGCATCACATCGGGAATCGCGACGATGATGAGCTTGCGGATCTTCGTCACCGTAATCAAGATGTTGATCACGCCGCACAAGAACACCAAGGCCAGCGCCTCTTGCCAGGAAAAGCCTAACGCGGCCACGACCGTGTAAGTGAAAAAGGCGTTCAGCCCGAGGCCAGGCGCCAAGGCATACGGGACGTTGGCGAACAGTCCCATGATCAGCGTGCCGGTGGCGCTGGCGATGATCGTCGCGAGGAACACCGCCTGCGACGGCATCCCTGTCAGCGCCAAGGTTTGCGGGGCGACAAACAAGATGTATGACATCGCGAAGAATGTGGTCAATCCCGCGATGATCTCGCGCCTGCGGGTCGTATGGTTCGCTTCTAGTTGGAAAAACTGGTCCATAATCGGCTCCTTCAATTTGAATGTTAAGAAATAGCCTACGCGTCTTTGAAGCAAGAATCAAGTTGAAATGCGTTCGATTTTGATGAAAATAATTTTAATGTTCGGATTATTCAAAGTAAGCGTTTCATTTTCCGAACACTTGGCGTACACTACACAGAGGTAACCGGTTCACCGGCTACGATCATTCACGAAAGAGGGTTTTTGACATGTTTGTTTCTAATCTTAACGCACCACATCTCAATCTCATCCACTCGACCGGCTTCGGCAAGGTCCTGAGCTACCTACAAACCACCGACCTCGTCGCCTTGAAGCCCGGCCTCGGCAGCGTCACGCCAGACATCTCGGTTACCATTCAAGAATACGTCACCCGCACCCAAGCGGAAGGCAAATTTGAAAACCACCGCGATGAAGTCGACATCCAACTGATCGTCGAAGGCGAAGAACTGGTTCAGGTCGCAGACACCGCCAGCCTCAAACAGACCAAAGACGATTTTGCCGCGCATGACATCGCCTTTTATGCCGACCCAACCGCGACGCCTAACGGCTTAGTGCTCCACGCCGGCGATATCATCGTCTTGTTCCCAGAAGACGCGCACAAGCCATGCCTCGATACTGACGGCAAACATAACGTGAAAAAGTTGATTCTCAAGGTGCCGTTAGCACAATTCTAAATCCGCAAGGCAAAATATTTGTCACCGCTTACAATCCGTGGGATAATGACATCAGGAGTTGGGAAGGGCGCTTCGACGGCCGGCATTGTCGGATCCCTTGATCCCCCAGCACACCAGT
>CAKQZO010000003.1 GCA_934293835.1 uncultured Lacticaseibacillus sp.
GGCGAAGGTAGGCATGCGTCTGGGTTTCGTGCAGGGCTAATTCGGGAATCGTGTGCAGGTGGCGCCGAATCTCAATGAGGTTTAACATGACGCTCACAGCTTCCGTAAGGCATCGACCAACGCGGTTTTGTCGCGCGTCTGGTCGTTGGCGACCTTGATGACCTTGGCGGGCACACCGGCGACGACGCTGTTGGCAGGGACGTCTTCGATGACCACAGCGCCTGCGGCAACGACTGCGCCGGCCCCGATCTGAACGCCTTCCAAGACCACCGCGTTGGCGCCGATCATGACGTTATCACCGATACGGACGGGTTCTGCGCTGGCGGGTTCGATGACACCAGCCAAGACGGTTCCCGCCCCGATGTGGCAATGTTCGCCGACCTGCGCCCGGCCACCGAGGACGGCGCCCATGTCGATCATGGACCCGGCGCCGATCTCAGCGCCGATGTTGATGATGGCGCCCATCATGATGACGGCGTTATCGCCGATGGCGACTTGGTCGCGGATGATCGCACCGGGTTCGATGCGGGCGTTGAAGTCGCGGACGTCGAGCATCGGCACGCCGGTGTTGCGGCCGGCCGTTTCGACATACGAATCGGTGATGGCGGCCGCATTGGCGGTCAAGACTGGTTGAATTTCTGCCCAGTCCCCGATGACGGTGCCTTGATGCTTACAATAGAAGGTATGCACGCTGTCTGGGAAGGCGAGCTTGGTGAGGTCGCCTTTGAGATAGACCTTAACGGGGGTCGTCTTCTTGGCGTTGGCAATCGTGTTGATGACGGTTTGGGTGTCTAATGTTGGCATAAGTGAGTTTGTCCTTTCCTTATTAAAAGCAGTATCGCAACTGAGGCTTAATCGTAGCTTAAATCGTTCTGAGTGAGATCGGCGTAGCTTTCGCGGCGAACCACCAGCTTGGCGTGGCCATCTTCAGCGAAGACAACGGCCGGCCGCGGGTTGCGGTTGTAGTTCGAGGCCATCGAGTAGCCGTAAGCGCCAGTCGCTTTCACGGCGATGATGTCGCCCGCTTCGGCTTGGGGCAAGTGGGCGTGGTCGATTAAGATATCACCTGATTCGCAATACTTGCCGACCAAGTGCACGTCTTCGGTCGCCTCGGCATCTGGGGTCGCGGCGTTGACCGCGACGTATTCGGCTTGATAAAGCGCGGGGCGAAGGTTGTCGCCCATGCCACCATCAACGGCGACGTATGGACGCAGGCCGGGAACGCGCTTTTGGCTACCGACGGTGTAGAGCTGGTAGCCGGCCGGGCCGACGATCGAACGACCGGGTTCGATCCAGACAGCCGGTAAGGCGAAAGGTAAGTCCAGGCGACGCAGCGTGGTCAGGATTGCTTCGACGAACGCTTCGGCAGGAAGCGGCTTATCGGCTTCGGTATAGCGAATCCCGAAGCCGCCGCCGACGTTGAGGACCTGAGGCGTGAAGGCGAGCTGGTCGTGCCAGGCGGTGAGGATGGCGGCAAGCTTCTTGGTGGCACCGATGAAGCCGTCGAGCTCGAATATCTGGCTGCCAATGTGGGCGTGAATGCCTAATAGGTTGAGTTGCGGGTTGGCCAAGGCTTGCTTGGCGGCCTTAAGGGCTAGGCCCGAATCGACATCGAAGCCGAATTTACTATCGACTTGGCCGGTAGCGATGTAGGCGTGCGTGTGGGCGGAGATTCCTGGGGTGACGCGTAATAAGATATCTTGATGCCGGTCAGGTTCGGCAGCCAGCAATTCACTTAGTAGCTGCAGTTCGTAGAAGTTGTCGACGATGATCGTCCCGACCGAAGCCGCCAACGCGGCTTGCAGCTCTTCACGCGACTTGTTGTTGCCATGGAAGGAAACATCAGCCATCGGGAAGTTGGCTTGGCAGGCGGTGTAAAGCTCACCACCGGAGACAACATCGACGTGGCAATGTTCTTGGGCGGCCACTTGATACATGGCCACTGTCGCAAAGGCCTTGCTGGCGTAGCTCACCGCGTAATCGAAGTGTTGAGACTCGAACACCCGCTTGAAGGCGCGAATCTGGGCCCGAATGGCGCTGACATCGTAGACATATAGTGGGGTTTGGAATTCTTCGGCGAGGGTTAAGGCGTCGACGCCACCGATGGTCAGGTGACCGGCGTGATTTGTAGGATTAGACATGTGGCTGTGCTCCTTTTGATTAGCGACATTAAAAATGGGACCCGTTGCTTTGGCATCTACCAAAACAAAGAGTCCCGCATGGGTTCGGTCTGTTTGGATAGCGCCCCGCTGAGTTGATCAGCGACAGTGTAGCCGCTTTTCGCGTCTACCCCAACGACCTGTGCGTCCACCGCACTGGCGTTTCGGCGACCGTCCCTTTCGGCCGATGTCTCTGCAGCGTGGACTGCTCGATCGGCGTACTCTTGTTGGTCGCAACCTCTATCTCATTTATCACGAGTTTATAATAAAACGATGTAAACGTCAAATTTAATTTCAATAATTCTTTTGTACTAATGTTGTGAGGAAAAACCGCAATAAATTCGCGATCTAGTGCTAGGCTTTCGGCAAAATGTGTGTTAGACTTCATCTCAAATCACAGCAGTTCACATTGTTTTATCATGAAAGGGCGTAGAAACATGCGGGTAGTTAAGTTTGGTGGCTCAAGTTTGGCCGATAGCAAGCAATTTGAGAAGGTCGTCGCGATCATGCAGGCAGATCCTAGCCGGCAGGTGGTGGTGACGAGTGCACCAGGCAAACGTCATCATGATGATACCAAGGTGACCGACCTGCTGATCACTTACGCGACTCAGGTGCAAAACCGGGTCGATCCCGCCGCGACGATCGCTGCAATCGGCGAACGCTACCGGGAGATCGCCACATTTTATGAGTTGGATGCGAGCGTTATGCAGCATATCCAGACTGAAATCGCGCAGTTGCAACACGAGACCTTTGCCAACGCGGATTACCAACTCGCGGCGTTCAAAGCCCACGGCGAGAAGCTGAATGGCTACTTGCTCACCGCAGTGCTCAATGCCTGCGGGACGCCGGCTTTTTACGGTGAGCCTAAGACGATCGGGCTGACCGTGACAGATGCGCCTAACGATGCCGAGGTGTTGGCGACGACTTATGCGAACCTCGCCACCTTTGAACGGCCCGAAGGCATTTTGGTGGTGCCGGGATTTTATGGGTACACCGAGGCCGGCCAGATCGCGACTTTTTCTCGCGGTGGCAGCGACATCACCGGGGCGATCTTAGCGCGAGGCTTCGGCGCCGATCTCTATGAGAACTTCACCGACGTTGACGGCGTTTATGCCGCCGACCCGCGTGTCGTCACCCAACCGGCCGCGATTCAGAAGATGACCTACCGGGAGATGCGGGAGCTGTCGTATGGGGGCTTCGGCGTATTCCATGATGAGGCGATCTTGCCGGCGATCGAAGGCCAGATTCCGATCAACCTCAAGAACACCAACGAACCCAACCATCCGGGGACGATGATCGTTCCAGAGGCCGGCTTCACGCCGCAGCATGCGGTCACAGGGATCGTGTCATCCGATCACTTCAGCGCCATTTATTTACACCGCTACTTGCTGAACAAGGAAGTCGGCTTCACGCTACGGTTGTTGCAGATTTTCTATGATCACGGAATCAATTACGAGCACATGCCGAGTGGGATCGACGACCTGACGGTGATCATCGACAACCGCCAGCTGACACCGGAATTGCGGACGACGCTTTGCCAAGAGATCCAAGCCAAGATGCATCCAGACGTTTTGCAGTGGATCGACGATTACGCCATCACGATGGTCGTCGGCGAAGGGATGGCCAAGCGTATCGGCCTAATTCAACGGGTGTTAACGCCGCTGGTCACCGCAGGCGTGCATGTGACGATGATCAACGAAGGCGCCAGCCAAATCAGCCTGATGCTCGGGACGAGCAAGACCCAAGCGAACACCGCCGTGCGGGCGATCTACAACGCATTTTTCATTCCGGTCAACCAACAGATGGAGGGATAACATGGCAGAATTGTTGAAGGTCCATGGCTCTGAGAATAGCTTTTTCCTGCTCGATCAGACGACGCTGACGACCCCACTAGCAGATGAGACTTTGGTGGCATTAGCCAAGCAGTTGTGCGATCGGCAATCAGGCCTGCTCGAAGGTGCCGACGGCCTCTTGGTCGTGTCAGCCGATGCGGCCGCCGCAGGGCGGATGACGGTCATCAACGCCGACGGAACTTATGCCAAGATGTGTGGCAACGGGTTGCGAACCGTCAGCCGGTATCTGAGTGAAAAAACTGGCCGCGACGAGTTTCAAGTGCAAACCGCTGAGGCGAGCCTGCGCGTCCACCGTGCGCCGCAGCTAGCCGAAGGCGTGCCGGCGTTCGGGGTCGAGATTTCCCCGGTCAGCTTTGCGGCCAGCGCGCTACCATTTGCGGACCTCGGCCATGAGGAAATCGTCGACCAGGTGCTGCCGGAGATTCACCCGACCTTACGTTTTACGGCGATTGCGGTGCCAAATCCCCATCTGATCGCGTTCGTCGACGAAGACGCACTGAATGGTGAGGCAATCGAGGCAATCGGCAAGCGACTGAACGCGGCCAATCCTTACTTCCCAGAAGGGGTGAATATCACGTTTGCTACCATCACGGGCCAAAACACGATTTTCGCCCGGACCTATGAGCGCGGGGTCGGCTTCACCAACGCTTGCGGGACAGGCATGTCTGCGACAAGTTTGGCGCTCGTGCTGACGCATCCGGAAGTGGCAAGCCGCGATACGCCGATCACCGTCTACAATCCTGGCGGCATGGTGCAGACGATTGTGCATCAAGAAGCTTCCGGTCGCTATTGGATTGAGCTGATCGGTAACGCGACGGTGACGGCGGCGATCACGGTGCCCGAAAGCAGTCTTGCGGCAGCGACGACCGCCGGCGCTACCGTTAGCGATACCGGCGAGCAGGCCCAATATACTCGCTTCGTGACCGAGTTGCCATATCGTGGCCTGGTGGCAACTGTCTAAACCAGAGCGGAGCGAGGCCGTACCTTAGGGCGTAGCATAACGAGTGCGATTGACGGAGCGAACTTGTTCGCGCAGTCAATAGTACCGTTAGGCCTAGCCCGCTGGCCTTGCGTAGCTCGCCGAAGCAAACCAGAGTGAAGTGGCGCGGTTTTTGCGGGCGGGTAGCCCGCCGATCAACCAATTTAAAAGATTCTCGTTTCCGTAGGAGGGAAATCATTATGAGTGGATATCATGTAGCAGTTGTTGGCGCAACCGGGGCCGTGGGGACTCGGATGCTGAAGATGGTGGCAGAGTCACCATTACCGATCGCGAGTGTGAAGGCGCTGGCTTCTAAGCGCTCTGCAGGCAAGAAGGTACCTTATGGTGACACGGAGCTGACGGTTGAAGAAACCACCGATGATTCTTTTGCAGGCATCGATATCGCGCTGTTTTCTGCCGGGGGTTCGGTTTCCAAGCGGTTTGCCCCTAGTGCCGTTAAGGCCGGGGCCATCGTCGTAGATAACACCAGTGCGTTCCGGATGGATCCGGAAATTCCATTGGTTGTCCCAGAAGTTAACCCAGAAGCATTGCGGACGCATCATGGCATCATCGCCAACCCGAACTGCTCGACGATTCAGATGGTCGTGGCCTTGGAGCCGATCCGTAAGGCGTTCGGCTTGCGGCGCGTGATGGTGTCGACTTATCAGGCGGTTGGTGGTGCCGGACAGCGGGCGTTGAACGAACTCGCTGCGGAATCACAAGCCTATCTGGATGGCGACGTGACTAAGGTCACTCCAGAAATCTTGCCGACAGCAGGTGACAAGAAGCATTACCAGATGGCCTTCAATGTGTTACCACAGATCGACGTCTTCGAAGACGATGGTTATTCCCATGAAGAATGGAAAATGATCCATGAAACAAAGAAGATCATGAAGGGGGATATGGACGATCCTGAGCTCAAGGTCACTGCGACCTGCGCGCGGGTGCCGGTACCCGTTTCACACTCCGAAGAGGTTTATTTCGAAGTCGAAGACAAGAACGTCACAGCTGACCAGATTCGCGAAGCCTTGACTGGTGCCCCTGGCGTGGTTGTCCAAGATGACCCTGCCCATCAGCTCTATCCGCAACCGGCAAATGCCGAAGGGACCCGGGAGGTCTATGTTGGCCGGATTCGTCCCGACGAGGAGAACGAAGGCTTCTTCCACATGTGGAATGTTTCCGATAACTTGTTGAAGGGTGCGGCGTGGAATTCGATGCAGATCGCTGAGACCATGGACGCAATGGGCTTGATTCAACCGAAGTAAATCCCTAAGTATATGACGATTCTGAGGCGCCACTCATAGGTGAGTAGCCCTTGGAATCGTTTTTTAGATTAACGGTCCCTGAAGGCGTTCTCAGCGACAACGATGCGGGTGTGGTAAAATGGCTTAAGAAATAGTTAACCAGAATTCGGTTTTTGTGAAAGCGAGTAAACGTGTCATGAAGGATTTACTAGCCAAAATCAAACTTCCAGCGTTCCTCGAAGACATCCGCCTGCGGTATACCGTGCTGGGGATGGTTGTCTTGGCGGTGCTGGACGTGATTGCCGCGGGATTTATTCGGCCGTGGATCGCGGTATTGATGTTTTTGTTTCTGATTGGGTTGGTCGTCGCGATCGTGTATGCGCTGGCGACGATCAGCGAGAATACGAATCGCTATATCTCCAACCTTGCCTACCGCATCAAGCGTGGCGAGCAAGAAGCGCTGATCAAGATGCCTGTCGGGATTCTTCTGTACGACAAACATCTGGTGGTGGAATGGACGAATCCCTATTTGCAGCAGTATTTCGGTGATGCCGACCTGTTGGGCAAAACGCTGAGTGATATCGATGAAGACCTCGGCCAACTGGTCGAGCAGAATCAAGATGCCAACGAGTTGCAGACGATTCATTGGGGCGGCCATGTTTTTGAGATGATCATCCAAAAGAGTATCGGGGTCGTCTACCTGATGGACATCACCCGGTATGCGAAGATCGAGGCACAGGCGGAAAACGAGCGCGTCGTCATCGGCCAACTGTTCTTAGATAATTACGATGAAATCACCCAGACGCTCGATGATCAAACGGTGACGAACTTGAACTCTTATGTCACCAATCACCTGACGGAATGGGCGAATCACTACGGCATGTATGTCCGGCGGATCTCGAATGATCGGTTCTTGTTAGTGGCGTACATGCAGGCGCTAGAGGCGGCCGAGGCCGATAAGTTCCGGATCCTTGATACGATCCGGGAAGAGACTTCTAAGCAGAACTATCCGCTGACGCTGTCGGTCGGCATCGCGTATGGCGATTCTGACCTCGCGCGCCTGGCGGTCACATCGCAATCGAATCTTGATTTGGCCCTTGGCCGCGGCGGCGATCAGGTCGTCGTGCGGGCCAAAGGCGAACAGGCGCGCTTTTATGGGGGCAAGACCAACCCGATGGCCAAGCGGACGCGGGTCCGGGCGCGGATGATCGCGCAAGCGTTGCAAGAGCTGTTCAAGCAAACGGATAAGCTGTTTGTGGTCGGCCATTCACGGCCGGACATGGATGCCGTCGGCGCGGCGCTCGGGATTCGCCGCATCGCGCAGATGAACGGCAAGGAGTGCTACGTTGTGATCGATCCGGAGCATCTCCACTCCGATGTCGAACGCCTGATGGGGCGAGTCGGCAAGGATCCAGAGATCGCCAATGCCATCGTCACGCCAGAGGCGGCCTTGGCCATGGCGACTAGCCAGAGCTTGCTGGTGATGGTCGATCATTCCAAGCCGTCGATTACGACCGCCCCGCAACTGTACGATCGCTTGGCCGCCCGGACAGTCATCATCGACCATCACCGCCGCGGCGAAGAGTTCCCAGAGAATCCGATGCTGGTCTATATCGAGCCTTACGCGAGCTCGACGTGTGAGCTGATCACCGAGATGTTCGAATATCAGCCGACGACTGCCGGTGGGGTCTCGAAGCTTGAAGCGACGGCGATGCTGGCCGGCATCACCGTGGACACGAAGTCATTTTCACTGCGTACTGGGACGCGCACGTTCGATGCGGCCAGCTATCTGCGTTCTGTGGGGGCCGATGGCTTGTTGGCGCAGAACTTGTTGAAGGAAAGCGTCGAGAGTTACATCCAGAAGAATCATCTTATCGATAGCGTTGAAATGATCAGCGACAGTATGGCATTATGTACAGGTGAAGAGAATACGCCGTACGATCCGGTGATCGCCGCTCAGGCGGCAGACACCTTGTTGTCGCTCAGCGACATCGATGCCAGCTTCGTGATCACGCGCCGGCCAGACGGGCGCGTCGGTATTTCTGCGCGGAGTCTCGGCGACATCAACGTGCAGGTCATCATGGAAGCGCTCGGCGGCGGTGGCCATCTCAGCAATGCCGCCACCCAGATCGCCGACAAGAGTGTTGCTGAAGTACGTGAGTTATTGCAGGCAACAATCACCAAGGTGGAAGCCGACGAATAAGCGCGGCGTAGACAAGAAAGAAGGACTCAGTTATGAAAGTAATTTTTACACAAGACGTGCGCGGCAAGGGTAAGCGCGGCGAGGTCAAGGAAGTTCCTGATGGCTATGCGCAGAACTTCTTGATCAAAAACGGCAAGGCCAAGGCGGCGACGGCGCAGGCCATGAGCGCTTTGCGCGGGCAACAGCGCCTCGAAGAGAAGAAGGAAGCAGAGCACAAGGCGGATGCGGAAGCCATCAAAGCCTTGCTGGAAGACGACAAGCACGTCGTCGAGATTCAGTCGAAGGCCGGCGACGATTCGCGCTTGTTTGGCTCGATTCCTTCCAAGCAAATCGCCCAGGCACTGGACAAGCAATACCAGATCAAGGTCGATAAGCGGAAGATGGATTTGCCAGAGCCGATCAAGGCACTTGGTTACCGCAACGTGAAGATCAATCTGTACCCAGGCGTCGAAGCGACGATCCGGGTCCACATCACCGCGCAAAAATAATCTTGCGACGCAAACGGCTATCTGTCAGGCACCTGCTGGCGGGTAGCTTTTTGGTATGCTTTTAAAAGCACGACGTATCAAGTAAACTAGTACTTGTTCGGTCAAAAATTCGGCCGATGATTCTCACCCAAAGGAGCGTTGCATGGATAATCAGCAGATTCGGCGCAACCCGCCATTCAGCAAAGAAGCTGAACAAGCCGTTATCGGCGGGATATTTTTGAATCCGAAAAAGTATATCGACGCGGCTGAATACGTGACTGCAGATGACTTTTATATGCGCGCTCACCGGTTGGTTTATGCCGCGATGGCGGACTTGTCCGATCATGATGACGTGATCGACCTGGTGACGATTCAAGACTACCTGCAGAGCCACAACCAGCTGGAAGACGTCGGCGGGATCGGCTACCTAGTCGAATTGGCCGACATGGTGCCATCGGCGGCCAACATGGTTTATTATGCCAAAATCGTTGCCGAAAAGGCGCAGCTGCGCAACCTGATCGACACCGCCGAAAGCATTGCGGCGCGCGGCTATGACGACCAATCGGATGTGCAAGGCTTGCTAGAAACGGCCTCAGACGAGATCTTGCAGGTGGCCGACACGACCAGAAACTCTGGCTTCCGGCCGATTCAAGACGTGTTGACGCAGGCGATGGAAGAAATCGATCAGCTGTATCAAAACGATCAAGAGATCACCGGCCTGCCGACCGGCTTCAAAGACCTGGATAAGATCACAACGGGGTTGCATGATGGCGAGTTAGTCATCTTGGCCGCGCGGCCGGCGGTGGGGAAAACGGCGTTCGTGTTGAATATCGCCCAAAACGTCGGCACCAAAACCAAGAAAACCGTGGCGATGTTCAGCCTCGAAATGGGCGCCGAACAGCTGGTCAACCGGATGCTGTGTTCGGAAGGCAGCATCGATGCCAATCATCTGCGCACCGGTCAGCTCAACGAGGAGGAATGGCAGAATCTCGTGGTCGCGATGGGGAGCTTGAGCGAAGCCAGCATCTACATCGATGACACCCCGGGGATTCGGCTAGCACAGATTCGTTCGCAGTGTATGAAACTCGCCCAAGAGCGCGATCTCGGGCTAGTGATCATCGATTACCTGCAACTGATCGAGGGTTCCGGCCAGGAGAACCGCCAGCAGGAAGTCTCTGCGGTTTCGCGAGGCCTGAAGAAGTTGGCTAAAGAACTTGGTTGCCCGGTCATCGCGCTGTCACAGCTGTCACGTGGCGTTGAGCAGCGCCAAGATAAGCGGCCAGTGCTATCGGATATTCGTGAATCCGGGTCGATTGAACAAGATGCCGATATTGTCGCGTTCTTGTACCGGGATGACTATTATCGTGACGAAGAAGACGGCGACGACGATGCCGGTGGCCAAGAAGAACAGGACAATGATGTCGGTGAGGTCGAAGTGATCATCGAGAAGAACCGTTCCGGTGCTCGTGGAACCGTTAAATTGTTGTTTGTGAAGTCTTATAATAAATTCAGCTCGATCGCTTACACGCCGGGACAATGAGCGCTAGCGAGGCAAACAAGAAGGGTGGCAAGGCTATTTGGATGCGATTTTAATGAGTCTGATGACGGCGTTGAACGAACAGTTGATGATCAACGTCTATCAGCGTGATACCGATGATTTTTACACCGGGTACGTACGGGCGCTCGGTAACAACGCGGTGATCATCGCGACTTATAACGACGCAGGCATCGCCGATGGTTCGGTGTGGATCAGTTTTGCTGCGATCGCGCAGGTCGAATTTGCTGGTGCGGACCTCGATGACATGCAACAACGCATCGCGATCGCCGAAGAAGAGCATTTTCTTTCGGTGACCGGCAAAGAAGATAAGCTGCGCTTCGATGCGACCCAAGACCTGCTGGCGCAACTCGTCACGCAAGTCAACCAAACCCAGCAGGTGGTGATGGTGATTTTGGCCGACGACGATGCGTATCTGGAAGGGCAAGTCACGGCGGTGGCCACCGATCGCTTCACGCTGAATGTGTTCAACAAGTTCAACTATACGGATGTGCGCTCGATGCAAGTCGACTATTCCGATGTGCTGGTTGTCGAGTTCCAAGGCCTCGACTTGAGTCAGGAAACGGATCTGGTACAACACCGCGATGCTTTGCATCACGTCAAGTCGACGCTGGTGCCTAACGATGGCCAGCTTGCCGGCATTTTCCAAGACGCGTTGGCAAGCGGCGCACTGTTGGCGGTGATGCCCAAAGGCAATGAAGACCAGTTCTTCGTCGGTAGCGTCAAGGCCATCAATCAAGAGGCGGTGGTGTTGAGCCTCAAAGACATGGCGGCGCAGTTTGGCGGGTATGTCGCGATGCGGCTGCCGGCGATTCAGAGTGTGACCACTGCCAGCGACTATTTGCAGACGGTGGCCTATTATGAACAGTGGGATCGCCAGCGCGAATTCACCCAGCAGCCGGTGTTGAACGCCGATCGCGAGTTTGATGCTTCTGAAGACCTGATTCAAAGCCTGATCGAATCGGCCGCGGCGTTTTCACGGGTGATTCGTATCCGGGTGGCGGATACCGATGAACATCTTCTCGGCTATCCGACGCAGCTGACGGCGACCGGATTCGTGATGAATCTGGTCAACGAAGACGACGGCGTCCAGGTGCCGGTGCGCTTTGCTTCAGTGTTGGAGCTGGCGTTCGGGCACATCTATGCTTATCTGCAAGAGACGCTTGATCATGGTCACGAGTGATTCGGTAATCTGTTGAAAAAATGAAACCCGAGCGATTTTCGTTCGGGTTTTTAATTATCTTTTTTTGAATATATAATTATTATTCGGATTTTGCTTGTACCTCGTGTCCGGACTTGGTAGAATAGCCAGTGGCGGCAAGTGCCGTACAAAGATGCAGGGAGCGATATCATGGGAACAGTCGTAGTTGTTGGGACACAGTGGGGTGACGAAGGCAAAGGGAAGATCACCGATTTCCTGAGCCAAGGCGCCAAGGTCATTAGCCGGTATCAAGGCGGTGACAACGCCGGCCATACGATTCATAGCGAAGGGCAAGTCTACAAGTTGCGTCTGATCCCGAGTGGCATCCTGTATCCCCATCAGCTATCGGTCATCGGCAACGGGGTCGTCGTCAATCCGAAGAGCCTGGTCGAAGAACTGGCGTACTTGAAGGGAAAAGGGGTCACTGGCGACAACCTGCGGGTCTCTGACCGCGCCCATGTGATCTTGCCTTACCATATCGCGCTGGACAAGCTGCAAGAGGCGGCCAAAGGCGACAATAAGATCGGTACGACCAACCGCGGCATCGGCCCGGCCTACATGGACAAGGCCAGCCGAGTCGGGATTCGCATCGCGGATCTGTTAGACAAAGAGATTTTTGCCGAGCGGCTACAAGCCAACCTTAACGAGAAGAATCGCGAATTCACCAAGCTTTACGGCGCAGAACCGATGAAGTTTGAGGATATTTTCGAAGAGTATTATGAATATGGCCAACAAATCAAGCGCTATGTCTGCGACACCTCGGTAGTCTTGAACGATGCCATCGACAACGGTGATAACGTGCTGTTTGAAGGGGCGCAAGGCGTGATGCTCGATATCGACCAGGGGACGTATCCGTTCGTGACATCGTCTAACCCGGCCGGTGGGGTAACGATCGGCGCTGGCGTTGGCGCTAGCAAGATCGATCGCGTTGTCGGCGTGGCCAAGGCCTACACCTCACGCGTGGGTGACGGGCCGTTCCCGACTGAGCTACACGATGCCGATGGTGATTTCATCCGCGAGGCGGGCCACGAATATGGCACCGTCACTGGCCGGCCGCGGCGCATCGGCTGGTTCGATGCGGTGGTGGTACGCCACGCCCGGCGCGTCGCAGGGATCACGGACCTGTGCCTGAACTCGATCGATGTGCTGACCGGGCTGAAGACGGTCAAGATCTGCACGGCATATGAGCGCAACGGCGAGACGATCTATCATTATCCGGCGAGTCTCAAGATGTTGGCCGAGTGCAAGCCGGTCTACGAAGAGATGCCTGGCTGGGATGAAGACATCACCGGCGCCAAGACGCTTGAAGATCTGCCGGAAGCAGCTCGCCATTATGTGCGTCGCGTCGCCGAATTGATCGGCGTGGATCTCTTGACCTTCTCTGTCGGTCCCGACCGCGACCAAACCAATATCTTAGAAGACATCTGGGATAAGTTTTAACCGGCTAACGTCGCTGCGATTCGATTCTTGAGTCGCGGCGGCGTTTTTTCTTTAGTCAGATTGTGGGTAGTGTCCTGAATAATTGTGTGTGGTACACTATAAGCAGCAAAAAGGAGTGAATGTCGTGTTAGCGTATGAGGATATCAAAGCCCAATTCGAGGTCGGCCAGAAGATCAACTTCGATCTGATCCTCCAGAATCTGATTCGAGGTTGGGATAAGCGCCCGCAGATCTTGTTGCATTCTTGTTGTGCGCCTTGCAGTACCTACACCCTGGAATATCTCACCCAACACGCCGATGTGACGGTGTATTATGATAATCCGAACATTCACCCGCGCATGGAATACGAGCGGCGCAAGCTGGTGCAACAGCGATTCATCAGCGACTTCAACGCGCGCACCGGCAATCACGTGGCGTTCATGGCGTCTGATTACAAGCCGAGCGAATGGCTGGCAGTCACCAAGTCGCTCAAAGACGAGCCCGAAGGCGGGGCGCGGTGTCACGTGTGCTACCAGTTCCGGCTCGATCGGGTGGCCAAGAAGGCTCAAGAGCTGGGCTTTGACTATTTTGCCAGCGCCTTGACGATCAGCCCGCAAAAAAACGCGCAGGTCATCAACGAAGAAGGGTTAGAGATCCAGCATTTTTACAATGTCGCCTACCTGCCGAGCGACTTCAAGAAGCGCGGCGGCTATCAACGTAGCGTCGCGATGTGTAAGACGTATGATGTGTACCGCCAGTGCTATTGTGGGTGCCTGTTTGCCGCCAAGCAGCAAGGCATCGATCTGGCCCAGGTCAATCGCGAGGCAACGGCGTTCGTCAACGCCCATCAACACGAGAACTTCGACCAGATTCAATTCCGCATTGCCCCACACAAGGTGACAGCGGCTGAGTAAGTTGGCCTAACACTTTTGTCACCTCACTCGCCAATCGGCCTCCAAGCGCATATACTAGGTGGCACTGGAGGAATGACCATGAATACAGAAACACAGGCGTTTTATCAGTTGATCGATGCAGCGTATGCGGAACAGTCGAATTTTGAATGGAACCAAGCGTACCACGCCATTTTACTCAAATATGCCAAGGCGTTGACCGCCGGGAAGACCGTCGCCGATATCCGGGTCCCTATGTATATCGAGCTATACCAGCTGCCTTATTTTCGGCCGATGACGCTACCCAAGGCGGGGCGGGACTTATACGGAACATTGCATCAAGCCTGCCAGCGCTATGATGCCAAAGAGCTGCGTCGCCAGGCTTTGGGCTACGGCTTGATCGTTGCCAGTGGCACATGGGGACTTGGCGGCAACTAAACCTGCACCATAAACTAAAAAATAAAAGGGCCAAGCCCGGAATGACGTGTATTCCGAGTCTTGGTCCTATTTTGTGATGCGTTCATGCGGCGAACTGATTTTTGACGTATTCACGGTAAAGCGCGTGGGTGGCGACGAGCTGGTCGTGGGTGCCGTGCCCGGAAACGTGCCCGTTCTCGATGAAATAGATCTCGTCGGCATCGACGATCGTCGACAGCCGGTGGGCGATGACGAGCGTGGTGCGGCCCTTCATCAGCTGGGCGAGGGCCTTTTGCACCATCATTTCGGATTCGGAGTCCAGGCTGGCCGTGGCTTCGTCAAGCATCAAGAGCTTCGGATCGCGCAAGAATGCGCGGGCGATCGCGATGCGTTGCCGCTGCCCACCCGAGACCTTGATGCCGCGCTCGCCGACTTGCGTGTCCAGGCCTTGAGGCAATTTGTGGACGAAATCTTCGGCATAGGCCAGCTTAAGGACATGCCAAAGCTGCTCGTCCGTGTAATCATCATCCAGGCCATACGTCAGGTTGTAGCGGATGGTGCCTGCCATGATCGCGGAATCTTGCGAGACGAGGCCGATCTGGCGGCGCCAGTTGCGTAGTGTGAGGTCGTTGGCGTCTTGATGGCCGATCAAGATGTGGCCGCTGGCGGGTTGATAATAGCGCTCCAGCATGCTGAAGATGGTGGATTTGCCGCCACCAGAAGGCCCGACGAAGGCAATCACCGAGTTGGGTTTGGCCTCGAAGCTCAGATCACGCAACACAGGGTCGGTTTCGTAGGCGAAGTCGACGTGTTGCATCGCCAGCGTCTGGCTGTCGATGGGGACCACCACGCCAGCATCTAAGACTTCGGTGGGCTCGTCTAGCAGTTCTTGGATGCGCTCGGTGGCCCCGGAGGTCTTGGCCAGTGTCGTGAAGAAGCGACCGAGGGTCATGGCGGGGCCGAATAGCTGGAACAGGTACATGAGAAAACTGACCATGACGCCCATGGTCATCGTGCCGTTCAAGACGCGATGCGCCCCATAAGCCAAGATGCCGATGATGACAGCCATCATCGCCCCTTGAATCAGCGGGCCGGCGATGGAGTCGTAGATTGCTTCTTTGAGACCGATGCGATACAGCTTGTCGATCTGGGCGTGACCGGTGTGCGCCTCTTGGGCTTCGGCGTTAGAGGCCTTCATCAGCCGCACTTCGCTTAAGATCTCGCCGGCCTCACCGTTGAATGTGGCCAAGGCATCTTGGCGATTGCGACCGATGCGGCGTGACTTGCGCGAGATCGGGAGCATGACCCCCATGAACAGCGGCACGACTAAGATCATGATGGCGGTCATCTGCCAGTCCATGACGACCATCAACACGATGGCCCCGACGAGCTGTAAAGCGGCGGTGACGAGGCTCGGGAAGGAAGAGGCCAAGAGCTCCTTGACCTGAGTCGAGTCGTTCACGAGCCGAGAGGCAATTTCGCCGGATTTGCGTTCGTCAAAATATTTGACAGGCAGCCGCAAGAGCTTGTCCCACAAGACGCGGCGCAGGTTAGCGACAACGTTTTCGCCGAAGAACCCCAGAATCGTGCCGGATGCTGCCGACACAATCGCACTCACGAGGAAGATGCCGATCACCCCTGCAAGCAGGCCGAGATTAAGGCTATGCCCGAGCTGGTTGATCAGGCCTTGGGCGAACTGCGGCACGATGAGGTTGCCGATTGTTGCCAAGGCGCCCAAGGCGACGCCGAGGCCCAGTTGCCAGTACTTGGGTTTGATGCTGGCAATCAGTTTCATGAACGAATGTCGATCGAATGCTCGCGGTTGAGTTTGCATGCGCACACCTACTTTCTGTTAACGGTGATTCCAGAAGGGATTCTCACCGAAGGGCCGACCGTGAAAATGGTCGAAGTGATGATGGAAATTCTGCGCCTGGCGGGATAGGTCGCGCCATTGCGCGTCGTCGGCGGCCAGGCCGTCGAGCAACTTACGTAAGAGATCACGCAGCTGGTTTTGCTCGGCGGTCGTCAACGCGGCGAAGCAAGCCTCAGAGAAGTCGTCTTTGAATTGGCGCGATCCCTTGAGGAAGGTGCGGCCGTCTTCGGTGACGAAGATCCGGATGACGCGTTTGTCTTGAGGGTCGTCGTGGCGCTCGATGAAGCCGGCCTCTTCCAGTTTTTTAACTAAAGCGGAAACGGAACTGGGCCGAATGTCGAGGGCTTCGGCAATTTCGGCGTTCGTGAGGCCGTCTTGGTCCCCGAGCAGCCGCAGCAGGCGCGATTGGCCGCGCTGGCCGCGGGGATTGTCGTCTGGCAAGCTGGCACGCATGGCTGCGGCGGTAAAGGCGCGGTTTTGAAGCAGGCGGCCGAACAAGGCGAGTAGTTCTTGAGAATCATAAGTCATTGCGATACCTCCGTAATAGTTAGGATGATTTGAAACAAACTAAGCTTTAACGATTGCTAGTATAGTTAGTTAGGATGAAATTGTCAACACTAACTAAAATAATGTTTGGGGCTTTAAAAAATCGAGACAGAAGTTTCTTTGTTGCGATTTGTGCAAATTTATAGGTTGCTGGTTTAAGGGAGGTGACTAGGTGGCGCGCTGCAGGCGCCGTTAGATAAGATGCATCTGGTTGGAAGAGAAGCAGCTAGCAGCACCGTAGGAGGATAGTATGAATAAACGTTATTGGGGCGCCATCATCGGCCTAGTCGGCCTGGGCATCATCACTGGCGGGGCGCACACCGTCAGCGCGGCCAGCGGACCGGGGACGAGTTTATCAGATAGTTTGACCTCGGAAGGCGTGACGTTCGCGGTCGGGGCAGATGGCCAGGCAGCCGGGCGTTCGATGGCCCAATTCCAGATCACACCGGGGAACTTGTCACTGGCTGCCGTGCCTAACCTGAGTTTTAAAGATGAGAACGTGACGGATTTGATCAAGGGTGATCTTACGCTGACGACAGACTCGGCCACCAGTGCGGTGACCAACGACGCGACCGGCTGGGATGGGAATAACGCCAAGACCATTCGCGTGACCGATTATCGCGGCAACAACGCTGGCTGGCAGTTGAGAGCTAGCCTAGGCACATTTGCGAACACGACGCAGACGGATAAGACGTTGGCGGCAATCTCGGCGACGTTGGCCGGTGGCAACCTGACCGGCGATAATGTGAGCGGGTTGGCGTTGACTTCTGATAATTTCAGCGGGGCAGGCGCCGCCTTGCTGAGCGCTGACCAAGATCAAGGTAGCGGTGAAAGTGTCGCAACCTTCACCAGCGCCACGATCATTTTGCCGCGCGACACCACTGCAGTCGCTGGGGCTTATAAGGCGGCGATCGACTGGACATTGGAGGCAGGACCGGACGCCGTGAGCCCAGGCGCTTAAGCGATGAGAAAGGCGTGGCAACTGCTCTTGGCGGTTGGTATTGGCTTGATTGGTGGGAGTGCCCCGGTCAAGGTGCAGGCGATTCTCGGTAGTGAATTGACTACAGTTGCTGTGCCGCCGACCACTAGCAGCAACGTGCAGGTCAATGTTGCGGCTGGCGGGTTGGCGCTGGTGACGATTCCGGATCTGGTCTTCGCCCATAGCTCGGTGCAGGCGCTGATCCACGGCGCGGTGACGTTGCCGCTGGCCTCTGTGCCGTTGGCAAAGCTTGTCGTACAAGATGATCGCGGCATGAACACGGGCTGGTCGCTAACCGGGGAGTTAGCCGCGTTTGTGCAGACGGCGCCCGCCTCGCAGAAGCTACTGGCCACGACGGTGATGTTTACCCAGACCACAGCCACAGGGACTAACGCAGCTGGAATCAGGTTGCGCGCCGCGGATTTTAGCGGTGCACCTGCGACGTTGGTGAACGCACCAGCCGGGCGCGGTAGCGGGACGACGACCATTACCGTGATCGGTGCCGAGCTCGTGCTCCCGCAGATGGTGACTGTGCAGGCAGGTGACTATCAAGCGCCGCTGACCTGGACGCTGGCAGCCCAGCCGGAACCGACGAGCTAGGACAATCTTGATAGGCGATGGCTTGTGGGGAAGACATCGCCTTACATAAGACGGAGGTGGTCTTGATGAGAAGGCTGTGGTGGTTGTTGGTTTGGTTGCTCGCCTGGAGCGTTAGCCCCGTGCGCGTCGTGCAGGCAGAAGGCGCGGGCTTCACGGTGACGCCGGTGTTGCCCAAGAATCAGCTGGGTGGTGATACCGGCTGGTTCAATCTGTTGGTTAAGCCAGGGCAGACCCAGGAGTTACCGGTAATCGTCGCGAATCAATCAGCCAAGCCCAAGCGGCTGCATCTGACGCTGACCAACGCGTATACCCAGGCCAATGGACAGGTGGGATACGCGCCCCATGCACAGGTTGCGGAGCCGAAGGAACCGACGCTGACGGCGATCGGCTCCAAGCCGCTCGATGTGACGCTAGCGGCCCACACTGGTCGGCAGGTGACGTTTCGCGTGACCCCGCCTGCGACTAGTTTTGCAGGGCAGATGCTCGGGGCGATCTATGTTCAAGACCGCACGGCGAACAAGGCGCAGACGGGGTCAGGCTTTGCCATCGCCAACCAGTTTGCGATGGTGGTCGCAGTTCAGCTCCAAGAAAGTACGCAGCTCGTGGCCCCGGCGCTCCGGCTGGCTTCGGTCAGCCCGAACGCTTCCGGCGTGGTGGCGCGCCTCCAAAACACCAAGGCCCGCCTGTTCGGCAAGATGACTCTGACGACCAAGATCGTGGCCAAGGCGACGAAGGTGACTGTGTTGACGCAGCGGGACACGAATTATCAGATGGCGCCGAAGACGGCGTTTGACTATCAGTTGCGAACCACCAAGGCCTTGCCTGCCGGCGATTATACGGTGCAGATCGTGGCGACCGCCGGCAAGTATCGGTGGGAGTTGACGCGCGCATTGCGGCTGAGCGCTCAGGCCGCGGCCAAGCTGGCACCACCGACTACCAAGGCGCAAGCGGTCAACGGGTGGTGGCTTGGGCTGATCGGTTTGCTTGGGCTTTTGCTACTCGGCGTTTGGCTTAAGCGGCGCCGCAGGAAGGGGCGTGAGTGAGATGCGGATGCGCAAATGGTTATTGTTAGGCGCATTGCTTGCGGTCGGTGGCGGCTTTTCTGGCGAAGCGGTCACTGCCAACAGCAAGCGTAGTGGCGCGAGCTTTGAGCTGTTGCCCGAGCCACCGGCAAAACCGCAACCGCCGACACAGGCGCGGTTGCCGCAGGTGAGTGACCGCCAAGAGGTGGGCCTGGCAAGCGTTGGCGGACTGCTGCTTTGGGGATGGGGGATGATGATATGCACGCGCTTAGGTGGTGGACGCGACTGATCGTGATTGCGGCTGCTTTAGGCGCTTATCGTGCGGTGAGCGTGCATGCAGCAGTCGTTCCGCCGACGGGACTTTCGGCCGGATTCACAGCCCCGACGGATACCCCGGGTGCCAGTACGTATTTTGCGACCCAACCGACTTGGGTGCGCGAAGATGGCTCTGCGGCGACGCGCGGCTGGACGATCGTTCCGGCCAACACGAGCTTGGAGCTGCGGGCGGCGGTTAACAAAGGGTTCTGGGATCTCGTGACGGTCGCAACCCTAGGCATCAGCGCCCAAAAAGGCGATGAGCCTGTCCAGTCGTTCCAAGGCGGGTGGACGAAAGAATCCCCGACGGCGGCACTGGCCAATCAATATGGCCTGAGTTACCTGACCGGCTTCAAGGACCCATTGAAGCTGATCGTTGATAATGACGATATTCGCTATGGAGTGGTCGCCCCGGCCGTCGGTGTCCCGACCTGGTTCACGTACCAACCGCGGGTGACCCTAGCAATCGGCTGGTCGACGCGAACGATTTATGGGCAGTTGGCGCGCTTGCTGGTCCTGCCGAGGACCTACGCGCCACAATTAACCGCGACGCCACGAGTGCTTTTTCCTGGGCAAAGTGCGGTTGTTGGGATCGCGGGTTTGACGCCTTCGGTAGTGCCCGATTATCTGCTGAGTACGGCGCAGTATCTGCAGGCCAGCCCCAGCGGCAACCAGCTGCGCGTTACCAGCAACGCCGTGGTGGGAAGCACCGCAATTCAGAGCACGATGCAGTTTGCCCCGATGTTCGGCGGCGCGGCGCCGATCGTCAGCCAGCCCCCACCGGTTCAGGTTTACTCCGGTCGCTTGGCCAATCAGCAAGTCTACACGGGCCAAGCCGCGACTTTTCGTCTGCAACTGCCACCGGGACTGGTGGCGGAAAATGTCGAGTGGTATGTGGGGGGCAAGCGGCAACCTGGCAACGCGACCGCCGAGCTCGTTGTGCCAGATGTTGCGGCTAACACGGAGGTGTATGCGCTCGCCGACTTTCATGATGCCGGGCAGCTCGTGGCCAGTCGCGTCCAGACGAACACCGCACAGCTGACAGTGTTGCCGGCGCGCACCGACTATCAATTGGCTTTTGATCAGCCGTTCTTGTTTGCGACCGTCGGGGCGGCATCGCCGCTCGGGCGCACCGATACGCTGCAAGCTAAGGTGGTGGATCTACCTAGTCAGGTGCCGATCACTTGGCGGATGATGGTGCCGGACAGTCAACAAGCCACCAGCATCGCCCAGGTTGATGCGACCGGCCGCGTATCGGCAACTGCAACGGCCGGTAGCGTGGATGTCGTGGCGACGTTCACGGTCGATGGCGTCTTGCAGCAGGCGACGAAGCGGCTAACGATCGTGAAGTTAGCCAACGTCTCAGTGGTCGCCGGCAACCCCGCGCAGCTGCTCGCACCGGCGATTGCCAGCTTGTGGCCGACTGGGACACAGGTCAGCTATTCTTGGTACGTCGCTGGTAGTAACCTCACCATCGCGCCGACTCCGGTGGCGACCAGTCCAGCCGCGGCGTACAGCCTAGCCAGCGTGTCCAGCGCCCAAGATCAGCACCCGTATCAGCTCGTGATTCGCGGAACGAGCGCCGGGCAGACCCAAACGGTGGTGTCTAACGTTGCGCTGCTTGAGGTGGTGCCGCCACCGGGATTGACCCTGCAGGTGGTGCCGAATTTTAATTTCACCGCGGCCAATCTTCAGCCGCCCACTGTCGCGCAGGTGATCACCGGTGCTGGGCAGCTGACGAATGCGACCGGGGTTCGCCAGCTAGTCGTCAGCGATGGCCGTGCGCAAGGGGCACCTTGGCAACTGACCGTACGCATGAGTGCATTCGTGTCGATTCGTAGCCTAGAGCCGTTGAGTACAGAAGCAGGGGCGGCAACGTTGAACCTGCAACTGAGCGATGCGACGCAAACCACCGACGTGGCGGTGCAGGCTGGTGGGGCGGCGGCGGTCGTGAGTGCCGCCAATTCCGCCAAGGTGGCGGTGTGGGACGTTGTGGGGACGCTTGGGCTTAAGCCGATGCAGGCGCCAGAGGCCGGTGGCTATGGGGCGCAACTAGATTGGACGCTGACGGCGGCCCCTTCGGCATTGGCCCCCTAAAAATGCACAAAAAAACAGGCCTACAGTTCCGCCATAGGTCTGTCTTTGTGGTGACGTGAGGCGACCTTCAGAACGCTTGCGCGCCGATCGCGTACCGCCACCGTGGTTTGGCACCGCGAGTAGTATCGCATGGAACCTGGGGAAAGTCAAACTCGAGCGAGGCTTCGGGACCAAAAATGGGACTTCGGCAGTGAAGTCCCATTTGATTTGCCCACCTTAGTTATTGAGCCCTTCTTCATATAACTTCAACTTGCCGTTGACGATGCCTTCGACCAAGTCTGGATAGGCCACGCCTTCTGCCTCTGCTTCTTGAGGGAGCAGGGATAAAGGGGTCATCCCAGGCAGGTTGTTGGCCTCGATCACCCAGATGCCGTCGTCATTGGCGAAGAAGTCGACGCGGCCGTAGTTTTGCATCCCTAAGACGTTCATGGTTTGCACAGCCACGCGCTTCATCTCGTTGTGGACGTCTTCGGCGAGCGCTTCTGGCGGGGTGACGAAGGTGGTGTGGCCTTCGATGAACTTGTGCTCGAAGTCATACCAGCCGTCGTGCACCTTGATCTCGATTGCTGGGAACGGATGGCCGTTGACGACGCCGAGGGAGAACTCGCGCCCTTGGATGAATTCTTCGATGATGGCGGAGTTGTCGAAGCGGAAAACGTCTTCGAGGCCGCTTTGGAGTTCCGCGTCGGTGTGCACGATGTGGGTGCCGACAGACGAGCCGCCACTAGTCGGCTTCAACACGACTGGATAAGCAAATGGCAACTTGTGGCCGGTGGTGCCTTGATCGCGGGTAATCTCGAGGAACGCAGCGGTTTTGATGTTGTGATACAGCATGATCTCTTTGCTGTAGACCTTGTTCATCGTGATGCCGCTGGCGGTTGCGCCACTACCGGTGTACTTGATGTTGTTGATATCGAGCGCCGCTTGCACCTTCCCGTTTTCACCGTCGCCGCCGTGCAGGCCGAGGAAGACGATATCGGCTTCTTTGCAGATCGCTAAGACGTTGGGGCCAAAAAGCTGGGTGCTGCCGTCGGGGCGCAGCCGGTTGATGTCTTCGTCAGTCAACACTGCGTCTGAGATCAATAAGTTATCACTGGTGTTGGCGTCGGCAAAGGCGCTAACGGGAGCTTGGCCGTTGAGGTCATAGCCCAAAAACAGATCGATAAAGGTGGCTTCGTGGCCTTTATCGCGCAACGCGTTGGTCAGCCGGTAGCCACTTGAGATAGAGACGTTTCGCTCGGTACTACGGCCGCCAGCCAAAACGACAATCTTCATAGGTATAAACCCTCCGTGTTTTTTTAGAACCTTAAGTGTACCACAAAACCGCAGGGGGTTAAAATTCGAGAAATCGCTTTCAGCTATTCTTAACCTTTTCTTCTCAGCAAACCTTCATGCGGCTTTCGTGCATCTCATGGAGGCTTTGCGTATGCTTAAAGTAATGGTTACGATTCGCTAGAAGGAGGATCAATAATGAAAATCATCGCCTATGGCGTGCGCGTCGACGAGGTCGCTTACTTTGAACAATGGCAGCGCGAAACAGGCAACGAGCTGACCATGCGCTCTGATCTACTGACGGAGGCGACTGTGCATGAGGCGCGCGGTTACGATGGGATCAACTGCCTGCAGACGACCCCGTATGCGGCAGGCGTTTTTGAAGCGATGGCGACGTATGGCATTCGCTTCTTGACGATTCGCAACGTCGGTACAGACAATATCGATCTCGCCGCTGCCCGCCAGGCAGGGGTGCGGATCGCCAACACGCCGGCGTATTCGCCTAACGCGATCGCCGAGTTTGCGGTGACGCTGACGCTACGCTTATTGCGGCGGCTGGGTGAGGTGGAAGCGCGCCTGCACGCCGATGATTATGCGCAGGCGACGACCTTCATCGGCCGTGAGCTCGCGCACCAGACCGTTGGCGTGATCGGCGCCGGACGTATCGGCCAGGCGGCGATTCGCTTGTTTGCCGGGTTCGGCGCGCGGGTGTTGGTGTATGATCCCCATCCACAGCCGGACCCGAGCCTGGCGTGCACGTATGTCGATTGGGAGACGTTGCTGGCACAAAGCGACATCATCGATCTGCATATTCCGGGAACAGCCGCCAACACGCACATTATCGATGCTGCCGCGCTAGCCAAGATGAAGCCTGATGCGCTGGTGATCAACACGGCCAGAGGCAACCTGATCGATACTGAGGCGCTGCTGACGGCATTACAGTCCGGGCGGCTGGGCGGTGCTGGAATCGATACCTTCGAGAATGAATCGCAGGCGCTGGTGACGCTAGATGCCACCGGGCATTTTCATGATCCGCTGTGGGATGCGTTGTTGGCCCTGGATAACGTGGTGTTGACCCCGCATGTGGCCTATTATACCCAGACGGCCGTGCACAACATGGTCTTCTACTCGTTGGCGGCGCTGGAAGACTTGGTGGTGCGTGGAACGACCGAGCACGAGGTGTAAAATACGAACGATTTGGCTGATTAAATTAATAATGAACGCGTTTTTACTTGAACTCCTCGTGCGGATGGGGTAAGCTTTACTTATCAATAACGAACGAGGGAGCAATCATGGACAATTTCTTTCAACTGCGTGCGAATAATACTAAGGTAGGAACGGAAATTATGGCGGGTTTGACGACATTCTTCGCGATGTCGTACATTCTCTTCGTTAACCCGCAGATCTTGTCACTCACCGGCATGCCGTCGCAAGGCGTTTTCTTGGCGACGATCATCGCCAGTGCCGTGGGGACGCTGGTTATGGGCTTGTTCGCCAACGTGCCTTACGCGCTGGCGCCGGGGATGGGCTTGAACGCCTTCTTCACCTACACGGTGGTGTTCGCGCTGGGTTATAAGTGGCAGCAGGCGCTGGCTTTGGTCTTCATCTGCGGGGTCATTAATATTTTGATCACGGTGACGAAAGTTCGGAAAATGATCATCATGGCGATTCCAGAGGTCATGCAACACGCGATCGGCGGCGGGATTGGGATTTTCGTCGGCTACATCGGCTTGAAGAACGCTGGCTTCTTGCAATTCACGTCTGATTCTTCCAACATCTTGAGCATTAACAACGCGGCGTATCAAGCGGCGACCACGCACTTTAAAGGTGGGGTGACCGGCGTTGTGACCGGCGGGGGCATCGTGCCGGCACTGGTCAACTTCACGCAATCAGGCGCATTGTTGGCGCTGATCGGGCTAGTCTTGATGACGGTCTTGGTCGTCAAGAAGGTGCCTGGGGCGGTTTTGATCGGCATCGTGGCGACGACCTTGATCGGCATTCCCATGGGGGTCACCGACGTGTCGTTGAGCAACACCAACAGCTTCGGTAATGCCTTCAGCCAGCTCGGGACGACGTTCGGGGCTGCGTTCTCCAGCCAAGGGCTGAGCTCGCTGTTCAACACGCCGGGGCACATCGTGATGTCGATCATGACCATCTTCGCCTTCTCCTTCTCTGACACCTTCGATACGTTGGGCACCTTCATCGGTACGGGCCGCCGCACCGGCATTTTCTCAGATGCTGATGAAAAGGCGATGGAAGACGGCCACGGCTTCTCTTCTAAGATGGATAAGGCACTGTTCGCCGATTCGATCGCAACCTCGATCGGCTCGATCTTCGGGACCTCGAACACCACGACCTACGTCGAATCTGCGGCCGGGATCGGTGCTGGAGGCCGGACCGGGTTGACCTCCGTGACGGTCGCAGGCTGCTTCTTGATTTCCGCGGTGTTTGCGCCAATCATCTCGATCGTGCCGACACAGGCCGTCGCGCCGGCGTTGATCTTGGTCGGGGTGATGATGGTCGCCAGCCTCAAAGAAATCGATTGGACGAACCTGGAAGAGGCCGTGCCGGCCTTCATGGCTTCAGTCGTCATGGGCTTGATCTATAACATCTCTTACGGGATCGCCGCCGGTTTCATCTTCTACTGCCTGATTAAGCTAATCACCGGCAAGGCCAAAGAGATTCATCCGATTCTGGCCATTGTGTCTGTCGGCTTCATCATCAACTTCATCGTGCTGGCCGTGCTTTGATCGCCAGTGGCAAAAAACGCCTGGGCGTCGAGACTGCATTTGCAGCCTTGATGCTCAGGCGTCTTTTTTTATTTGTGGTGGTGGTGTTCTTGTTGGCGGCGAGTCTTGAACCATTGCTCCATGCGCTGTTGTTGGGCCGCCGTCGCGTGATTGTAGCGCGATTGGCGCCTGCGTTGCTGGCGCGGGTCGATGTTTTGATTCAGCCAGTCCGCCCAGCCAGTGGGTAGCGATTCTGGTTGGCTGTCGTGGTTGGCTTGGGACTGTGGCTGTTGCGAAGGTGCCGCCATCTGCGTGGCTTGATCGCGAAGTTGCTTGGCCGCTTTGCGCCAATCGACATAGGCTGACGCTGGCAAAGCCGCCAAGTCCTTTTGCTGATCGTCTGGCAGGGCCTCGGCGTCGTACATCTGCTGGCGCGCATCGGCGTTGATCAAGAAGCTGAGGATCGGATAGGCGAGGTAGAAAAGCAGCGCGATGCGCGGCAGGAAGTAGGCCATGATGAGCGCCGCCAGCGATAAGGCATCAAGCCAGTGGTTGGCGTTGCCATAAATTTTTTGGTAGACCTTCTGCATCTCGTCTTTGGTCGTGTATTGCAGGTGAATAATCGCCTTGGCCAGTCCGCGGAAGACGAAGTTGATGGCGGCTTGCATCACGCCGTACAAGATGACGGTCGTGCGAGTCGTGTTTTCCGCCATCATGTCGGTGAATAGCGGCATCAGCGATAAGAAGGCCAAGAAGACGACATCCCAGATCAAGATCAGGTAAGTCATCGTGTCGATCTCGGCGAAGACGGTGCTGTGCTGGTACCACATGTTAAAGACGAACACGAAGGTGATCAGGTAGATGCCGATATGTTCGCTCATGGAGAGATAATGTGGCCAGCTGTCGTGCAAGACAGGGGAGATATCGAGCACCATGATCGTGATGATGACGGCCATGATGCCGTCAGAGAAGGCATCGAGGCGATTTTTGAGTTTTTGCATAGCGGGCTCCTTTATTGGACTGCCCGTATTCTACTGTGAAAACGGCGTGCGCGCAACTGCGGTTATCATTGAAACATCGTTCTAAACTGGCCAGGGGTGAGGCCTTCTTGACGCTTGAATACTTGGATCAAATAATTTTCGGTGGTGAAGCCGACGCTCGCCGCAACGGCGGCCAAGGGCAAAGTCGGTTGGCCGATCAGCAATTCCTTGGCCTGCTTGATGCGATAGGCGTTGAGATACTGCTTGGGGGTTTGGTGGTAGGCGTTTTGGAAGCACTGCAAGACGTATTGGATGCTGTAATTCGTCGCTGAAGCAAAGCGTTGGTTGGTGAGGTCGTCGGCATAGTGTGTCTGGATGAGGTTTAAGACCACTGAAGCAATGCGGTAGGTGTTGGTGTTCGGCGATGGGTTGGCTTGTAGGTAGGGACGCAGCGCAAGCAGAAATTCGTAAACCGCAGGCGAGGCGTTGAGGTCGATGTTATCGGCCTGTTCGCGAATCAGTTGGTAGCTGCGGCGGGTGAATTGTAGCAAAGCTTGGCTGGGATGGGTGAGGTGTGCGAATTCGTGCAGGCCAATCGTGGCGGCCAGTTCGTTGACTAGCGCCCCACCGAACGTGAAATAGCTGGTGTTCCAGCGCGGTGTGGCTGGCGCGTAAGCATGCGGAATGTTAGCGGCAATCAAGAAGCCTTCGCCTTCTCGAAGCGTGAACTGGGTGTTGCCGATCGTGACGGCGCCTTGGCCGCTATTGGATTGCAGCCAGTGGTAATAAGGATAGCCGGTGGGCCGATCGACGCAGTATTGGTCCCAGTCGTAGCCGATGCTGTCGACAAACAAGGGGAGCGAGTAGTCTGGTGAGTTGAAGAATAAGCGCATGGGGGAACCTCCGGATGATAAGTGACCTTCAATAAATGTAATTCAGTCGATAAAACAATAGGCGGTGTGGCGAAAATTGATATTCACTTTTCAAAATATGTAAGCTGAAACTAACCGCAAAGTAGCCAGCAAACTCATTATAGGCCTAAATGAATGCGCTTGCGTAAGCATCTGGGCTTTTATAGTTAAAACTGTAAGATGTTGCGAAATCGGTCTAATTACAGCGCTTTCAGTTTGTGATAATTTAAATGTTGTGGTTAAGGAGAGGAGGTCCTGGTATTGAAGCTTTATCTCGTCGGAGCGGTACCTACTGAAGCGATTGCAATGCTTGCTACTCAAGTAAAACAGTTAGAGGTGATCACTGATGTTGACGATACAATGCTTAAAGCCGCAAACGCAGAAGATGTTGTGCTGTGGTATCCCCAAGTCGTACCAACAGCATCTGAAGGTGTAGCGCGATTTGAAGGGGTGAGCGCACACCTCGGTTTATGTACACCTGTTCATGGAGAGACACCGGAGTTGATGATGGTGAGACTACGTGAAATTGCTGATGAGATTGATGGCATGTTGATTGATTTAGCAGGCTTTGTAGTTAGCTACGAGACATATGGTGACGGTGAGATGGACAGTAACTCTTTGGTGTCGCGTTATCTTTGGTTACGGTTACGTAACTGGTTTTTGCCGGACCAGTGGTATTCGAAACGCTACTATGGTGCTGCGACGTATCCTGAAGTTTGGAATTTGGAAACTGTTAAGGATGACATTCAGACGATGAAGCGACTGCACATGAATTTTACCAGGATTGGGGAGTTCATGTGGGAGATGCTAGAGCCGAAAATGGGTGAGTATCATTTTGAGTTACTCGAACAGGCCCTGAGACTGTATGCTTCTGCCGGGATCGACGTTATGGTCTGTACGCCTACGCCTACACCACCACGTTGGTTGACATATCAGCATCCGGAACGTTGTGTGCATAACAGTGACGGCACAATAATGAGCCATGGCTCGCGGCAACATGTTTGCACAAATAATGCCTTTTTTCAAGATCGAGCTTATCGAATTACCCGCGAACTAGCTAGGGTTGTTAAGAACCACAGTAATGTTGTTGGCGTACAGCTTGACAATGAGTTCAAGTGTCATGTTAATCAGTGCTTTTGCCCTACTTGTGAAATACGATGGCATCAATGGTTAAAACTACGCTATGGCAGTATAGATAGACTCAATCAGGCTTGGGGGACTTGTGTTTGGAGTGAAACTTACGGTGATTTTGAAGAGGTACCAATGCCAACGGTGACACCATTCTTGCATAATCCGTCGCTTTTAAATGCTTTTCAACGATTCACATCGGAATCTGTAGGGGAGTTTGCTGAAGGGTTGACGCATATCTTACGCCAAAAACTTGATGTTCCGTTGACGCATAATAGTTCGTTAGGATTTCACGTATTGAATCGCCAACTGTTTTCCCAGCTTGATATGGTAGGCTTTGATACTTATGCGCCAGCGAATCAATTCGGTGCTTTTTCAATGAATCTGGCAATGTATCGGAACGTCAAGGCGGATACGCGAGACTTCATGCTATTAGAAACCAGTACATCTCATGCCGGATATACGCAAAACTATGTAACTCCCCATCCGCAAGGTTACCTTCCGAACGAAGCGTTCTTGGGCTTTGGTGCTGGGTTACGGACGTTTAATTACTGGCTTTTTCGGCAACATCGCTTCGGCGTTGAACAGCCGCACTCTGCAGTTGTGACAGCTTGGGGAGAACCCGAGATTAATATGGCAGATGTTGAGGCAACCGGTAAAATGATTGTCGCCTTGCAACCTGAATTGGCGGCAACTAAACCTGTGAAAAATACAGTCGCGTTAATGTACTCTGATGTTGCTAAACATTTTTATGAAGGTGAGAACGGGGGCTATTATGATTATCGGCGCCTCATTACAGAACTGTATCAGTCATTACTACGAGCGGGCGTGAATGTCGAACTTGTTCAAGAATCGGCTGAACTAGGACAATTCTCGTTGGTGTTTGTTCCGTTTATTCGCCATGTATCGGCTGCTTTACTGGCACGCTTCAAGGGTTTTTGTGCCGCAGGAGGAAAGCTTTTATTGGGTCCGATGACCGGCGATCGCACTGGTGACAGTACGCTACCGGTTAGTAATGGCCTCGATCGAGTGGGTGAGTGGTTAGGGCTGTCGATGATTCGCCAGTTCTCGCAGCATGAGTCACCATTAACGGCCCGTTCAGAACAGGGCGATGTGCTACTTCAGGATCTGATTACGGTGTTTAATCCGCCTGATAATTGGCGAACACTGGTACAAGCGACTAATCATCAGGCAATTTATGCTAGTGGTAAGGTTAGCCGCGGGACGGTAATGTACCTTGGGGCGTTGCCAAGTGACTTGGCGGGTCGATGGTGGCAACGGTTTATTCAAACTGAAATTCTACCAGCAACTGCAACATCTGAGCGGTTGCGACTCGATTCTGGACTGATCATGTATCAGCGGTCAGGTGATGGGTTTGATGATTACTTTATTGCAAATATGGTTGCGCATCCGTGTACGGTGACTTGCCTGCAAGAAGGCTTTAGTTATGATGGGCTACCCGTAACATCTTTGACGGTAGCTGCATTTAACCATGTCATCTTACATCAGGTCGTTGAGGGGGCAGAAGTCAATGTTCAAAAAGCAGTTTCACTTCATTGATGGGGGAACCATTCAGAATTGCCTACAAGTTTTGCCCACATCAGATGGAAACCCACAAACATTCATGAATAATGGCGGATGGTTAACTGATGAGAGGCATCACTACCAAAAAGGTAATGTGTTGATGATTAGTACATCAGTCCCAAGTAATGGTAATTACGAACTTAGTATAACGTTGAAGGTGAATACGACGATTGATGAACTGACACTTTTCACCAACAGACGGGAAGTGATTGCGAGTTCGTTTTCGTTAAAAGCAGGTGAGGCTCAAATCTTCACACATTGGGTACACATTTCCCCATACAGTAATGAGGTTGGTGGATTGCCAGTGACGGATCGCCATGTATATCTTAGTCTGATCGGCGTTGGTGCGGCGCGGGTAAATATCACTGCAACGGTCATGGAAGTCGAAGTGCCGACACTTCACATTATTGGCGATTCGATCACGACTGATGACGAGGCATACCTACCGTATCATCCACAGGCGACTTGGTCGGGTTGGGGACAGCATGTTGGCCAGTTTCTGGCCAATATTACGGTGGACGACCAGGCCCATAATGGGATGACAACGGTGTGTTATCGTGATGACGGTTACTGGCAACATGTTGTCGCGGACTGTCGCCCAGGGGATTTTGTATTAATGCAGTTTGGACACAACGACCAGAAGCGTACGTATTTGCAGCCTTTTGGGACCTATGCGGAAAATTTGCGGCGATTCGTGCGAGAGGCTGAGGCTGCGGGGCTGATTCCGATTTTGGTTTCACCACTTAGCCGGATTCCAAACCAAGATGCAAATGGGACATGGTTTGATACACTGGCGCCTTTTGCTGAGGCGACTAGGTTAGTCGCCAATGAATTTGCGACTGCCTTCATCGATTTGCATACGATTTCGTTTGCCAAGTTGAAGGCACTGTCACAACCGAGTCGATACTTCATGGATGCTGCGCATACGAATGACTACGGGGCAGACTTGGTCGCAAGTTGGGTGCTTACTAGCGCTCGCTTTGAAAAGCTTGCCCTTTCTAAATTTATTACGCCACGACTTTCAACATTTGCGCCGCGCGAGGCAACGGCGATTGATATATTGCTGGACAACGAGCAACCGGTGGTTAAAGCTGCGCCTGTAACGAACGTCTATGCAGATGCACAAGCATTATCTGCCGCAGATCAAGCCGTTGTCTTAATGGCAATACAGAGGCATCTTATCGATCCCTGTGTTGGACGATTGCACCCGGCTGCTTCGCTGTCATTAGGGATGGCATTGTACGCTTTTGCAGCAGTTGCCAAGCCATTTGTAAGACGCCCTTATTGTGCCGCATTTGTTGATGTATCTGCGCATGAGTGGCTGGCGCCGTATGTACAAGCAGCATTAGATAGTGGGTTGTGGCAGATGCCAGATTTTGCTGGGGACCAGTGCAACCTGCAAACTGCGCTTACGGGGCGTCAGCTATTGACGCTGGTTGTACGTAATACCCTTGATGAAGCGCATCGTGGGATTACTCCTCAGGCATGCGAACAATATGCTAAAGAGCGGGAGTGGCAATGGGCGAATTATCGTCGTGATGAACCAGTGACCCGGTTGCAAGCTTATACGGTTATGTTAAAAACAAATTAGGAGGAACGCCAATCATGGAAAAAGCTAATCAGCAGCAGACTGCGCCGATCCCGACGGTGCCATCAGTAAAGGCAGCCAGACCATTTGGTATGCGTGATAAGATTGGATATATGTTCGGCGATTTAGGAAATTGCTTCATTCTTGGCTTACTGAACGCATTTTTGACGATCTATTACACTAACGTCATGGGAATTTCTGGCGCGGTCATTGGCATCTTATTTTTGACCGCGCGGTTTGTTGACGCGTTTGCCGATGTCACCGTTGGCCGGTTATCCGACCTTGCAAAACTGACACCTGAAGGACGATTCAGACCATGGATCAAGTGGGCGAAATGGCCGTTTTGTGCGATTATCATTGTTATCTTCCTGCCATTGGTTAAAGATTTTCCGATGACGGTTAAAATCGGCTATATTTTCGTCACCTATCTGGTTTATGGGGTATGTTTATCCTGCTTTAATATTCCTTATGGGTCTTTGGCCAGCGCGATTTCAAGCGATCCCGATCATCGAGCATCGCTATCGATTTATCGAAGTGTCGGTTCCGCGATTGGGGCCGGGGGTGTTGGGTTCGTTTTACCGCTTATTGTCTACACGACTTCGGCGTCCGGTCGGCAGATTCTTTCCGGCACGCGTCTGTTTTATTGTGCGATTGGTTGTGTGGTTTTATCCTTTATCTGCTATAACTTATTGTATCGGATGAGTACCGAACGTGTTCGTGTGGAGAAAAAAGAAAATGTCAAGATAGGGGTCCTGCTAAAGGGAATGTTCACCGACCGGGCATTGATGGCATTGGTGGTGGTTGATTTAGTGGTTGTGGTGACGACTAGTTTGCTTGGAGTGACAACGACGTACATGTTCACTGATTATTTTCAAAGTAAACAAGCGCTTTCTATCGCGTTGCTCTTTACCTATGGCACAACAGTAGTTCTGGCTCCATTTGCCAAATGGCTGAACACGCGTTTTGGGAAGAAAGAGGCCAGTTCGGTTGCGTTACTTTTCGCCGCGGCAATGTATCTTGCAATGTACTTATTGCATCTACACAACGTGTGGGTCTATCTGATTATGCTATTATTTGCTACTTTCGGTACGGCTATGTTTAACTTGATGATCTGGGCATTCATTACTGATGTTATCGACAATCATCAATTTGTTACTGGCTTGCGCGAAGATGGGACGGTGTATGGGGTTAATTCTTTTGCACGAAAGGTTGCTCAGGCAATTGCTGGTGGCGCAGGGGGGTTCTTGTTAGCGATTGTTGGTTATAAGACCTCTACAACTGGTGGTGCAGTACAATCTATCGCGGTGTTAAATCGAATCTATGCCGCTGCCAACCTTATTCCTTTTGTGTTATTGTTGATCGCAGGACTGACGTTGCTGTTCTGGTATCCGCTTAATAAGCAACGGATAGGTTACGTTGATGCCGAACTAGAAAAGATCAATCAATAGCAATGATTAAAGCCGAATGCTGTCAAATTCGGCTTTTTTGTTGTGATTATATGGTCAAAGGGCACACCAAAACCACGGTACGAAAGTCGCATCGTGGTCAGGTATTATGGGCAACACAAATAGCCTGTTGGCAGGGTCATTTTTTGGTTGGTGGGTGATTCGGCGAAACGCACACTCAAAGAAGCCTACTAACCGCAACGATTTTTTGAAAAATCGATCACGTGCCGCTATTGTGTGCGTTCCTCCTTTCTAGTCGAGCTGCGCTGAGCAACGGGCTTGCCTGTAAGTCATGCCTCAGCACTGGCAAGGACCGCCAGCACCTCAGCCTGCCTTACAGACAGCCCTAAGTGCGCTCAGCTTCGCTCTGTGATTAGTCGAGCTACGTGGCGCAATGCGCTAGGCCTAACGGTACTTATCACTGCGCGAACAAGTTCGCTCCGTAATGCACACGTTATGCGACGCGCAAAAACCGCGCCACTTCGCTCTGTGTTCTGTGTACTAGACTGTGCCCCGACGCCGCCGGTATTAACCTTTGACCCCTTGGTCCTACATTTGCGTTGCACCGCGTTTCGGATTGTGACCTGAGTCTAGCTTCACCTGTCACCAGGTGGACTACATCCGGTCATACCTGAATTGGCCGTAGCTCGGTAACCGGCCTTCAATAATATCGGTATCATCTGATATTGGAGAGCCAGCCTCCTAGTCGCAGCATTCACCAGAAGTGCACGCTGCAACTGGTGCAGGAGACTGCGGATCGTCTCACTGGTGTGCTGGGGGATCAAGGGATCCGACAATGCCGGCCGTCGAAGCGCCCTTCCCAACTCCTGATGTCATTATC
>CAKQZO010000004.1 GCA_934293835.1 uncultured Lacticaseibacillus sp.
CCGCAAGGTTTTAGGCTGGAAGACTCCATCAGAAGTTTACCTAGACAAAAAGTTGCACTTGAGTTGACAATTCGTCAGACAAAAAAAGCCTGTGACAAAAGCCACAGCCCTTTGATGTGCTCAAATATTCCAGTCATGTGACGTTCAAAAAGCCAGCCCGAAGTCCGAAATTCGGCCCTAGCGTCTTGAACGATCCATCAGTGCCAAAACCGCCTTTTGTCACAGTCCTCTAGTTCAAAACATTCTCAGCACGGACTTGCGGTTGAGCCGCGTCGGATCAGCTTGGTGCTCATCGTGATGCGCTTGGCGATCGACGGTTGCTTGATGCGTGCTAATAACGTATCTAGGCCTAATTCGCCCATCTCTTCCGTGAACACCTTGATCGTCGTCAACGGCGGATTCACGTAGCGCGCCATCGATAGATCGTTAATCCCCATCACGGAGATGTCTTGCGGGACACGAATCCCCTGGGCGCGCAGTTCGTTCATCACGCCGACGGCCATCAGGTCATTGCCGCACAGGATCGCGGTTGGCAAGGCCTCGCCCCACTCGCTGAGCTTGCGCTTCGCGAGGTCCATCCCCACCTGCACCGAGAGGTTAGCGTTGCGATCGACGATGAAGTAATCCTCGTCAAAATATCCATAGTGCCGCATCACGTCGCGGTACGTGTTGACCACCGGCGTCTTATACGTGCGGTAGCCGTACATGCTGCTGCGCTCTTCTGCCCCAATGAAAGCAATCTTCGTGTGGCCGAGGCCGAATAAGTGTTGCAGCGCCAGCGTCGTGCCCTGCACAAAATCCCCGTTGATCGTGTCGAAATCCTCCAACGGAAAGTTGGTGCCCACAAACACGGTGTTGGGACTCACCTTGAGAATCTTGCGAATGGTCGGCTCGTCAAACTTGCCGATGCACAGACTCCCTTGCACGTTGTCGAGCACGGCCTGCTCTGGGGTCGTCGCCTTAATCAGGTTATACCCCAACTCCTGCGCCCGCTTCTCCACGCCGATGCGGATCGACAGATAATACAGGTCGTCGAGTTCCTCAGCATCACTGCGCCACTGGAAAAAGGCGATGTTGTTGTCGTTGGACCGCTTGGCATGCGCCCGGCTTTTCCGTTGCTTGTCCTTATACTTCGTATAGTTCAGCGCCTCTGCAGCCTCGAAAATCTTACGCTTAGTCTCTTCCGTCACGGCTAAGCCTTCATCGTAATTCAATACCCGTGAAACCGTCGAAATCGACACGTCGGCCCGGTGCGCAATATCCGTAATCGTTGCTGCCATCCCAGTAACCTCTCATGCTCGTTATGTTACCCCAAGTATAGCCGAACGAAACGCTTTTTGACAGATTTTTTACGCAAAAACAGACGGTACTTCTAGGACATCACCTGAAAATATTACTAAAAAAGTTCGGTAAGCGCTTGCTTAAGGGGCTACCACCTTCTATACTGGGAGCAACTATTTGCCCAAAGGAGGCCCCACCTAATGTTACCCACAACCACGACGCCACTGATCGAGGAACTCCACCGCGAGGCTGCGGCCATCGTCAGCGCCAAGACGGTCGCGCCGATCACCTACACTGGCTATCAAGCCTATTTGACCACCGGCGATCGGCGCACCTTCGAGGATCAGTACTTCCAGCGGCGCAAACAGCTCGTCGTCTTGGGGCTGAGCCAATATCTCGCCCCTGAAGAGGCCAAAGGCACGATGCTCAATGAGGTGCTTTGGGCCATCTTAAACGAGTATACCTGGGGCCTGCCCGCGCACATGCCGGTGACCGGTAACACTTACGGTGATGGTGCGCCTTATTGGCTCGATCTCTTCGCCGCCGAAACCGGCGAGGCTTTGGCTGAGCTGAAATTTCTGATCGGTGCACAACTTCCGCCTGAGCTCAACCACCGCATCGACGTCGAGATCGAGCGCCGGATTTTTACGCCATTTGCCGCTCACGATTGGGCCTGGCAACACAAGACCAACAACTGGAGTGCCGTCATCGGCGGTTGCATCGGCATTACCGCGATCTACCAGATGTCTGCCACAAGTTCGCGCCTGCAGGCCTTCCGCGCTCGCCTAGACACGGCCTTGACCACCTATCTGGCAAGTTTCGGTGACGATGGGGCGTCTGAGGAAGGCGTCTCCTATTGGGCCTATGGCTTCGGCTATTATCTCTATTACGCCGAGCTTGCCGCCCGCCGCCTCGGCGACGATCACTACCTGCAGCTTCCGAAGGTCCGGGCGATTGCCGCTTTCCCTGAAGCGGCTCAGTTAACCGCCGCCGATAACGTCCCGTTCTCCGATTATGGCCGGATCACCCTACCCACCGGCCTGCTGAACTTTTGCCGGCAAACCTTCAAGGTGCCCACGCCACCGATCACCACGATGAACGCCGTCGACTTCGATCATTGCTATCGCTTTGCTCAGCTCTATCGCGATCTCCTCTGGGCCCCAGCAACACTCGATGCGCCCGCACCACTGCCGGCAAGCGACCGCTATTTTCAAGACGTTCAATGGTGGCTCGTGCGCGCCCCGGAACACAAACTCGTCTTTGCGGCCAAAGGCGGGCGCAACGATGAAAGCCACAACCACATTGATTTAGGGCACATCGTCTTCGGCACCGAACAGACGCTGTTTCTAACCGACCTTGGCGCCGGCGAATATACCCGCGACTATTTTGACGACGACAAGCGCTACGCCTATTTCCCGCCTGCCGCAACCGCCCATGATGTCCCGATCATCAACGGCCAGACGCAACAATTCGGCCCCTATGCCGCAAAAGCGCATCCTGAACCAAACGGTTTGACCTTGACGCTTACGGCCGCCTATCCGACAGTCGCGGGGTTAGGTGCTTACACCCGTCACCTCACACTCGCTAAATCTGCGCGGCGCTTCACCTGCGAAGATACCTTCGCCTTCGCCCACGGCGAGAATACGGTCGTTGAAAACCTCGTCACGCTGATTCCACCGACACTCCAAGGGGAAAAGGCGCTCCTAGAAGCCGCCGGCGAGCGTTGCGTCTTGAGCTTTCCCGGTGCCTCACTACACGTCACGCCGCAACCTTATCGCGATCACGACAATCATCAGCGCACCGCCTATCGGATTCAAGCCGAATATACCGGCGCCACGACACTGACGATCAGCGTATCCGGGCAATTGCAGTGATAGATGCACCTCACACCACTGCTTCAGTCAGTCGCGAGCGCCTGCGCCAGACTTGATAGGCCAAGGTGTGCTGACTATCCGCAAAATCTTCTGCAAAATGCTGGAGGCTACGCTGATAGTCGGTACTATAATGGTGCGCCTGGGCAAAGGCGCCAAGCCGTGCCATCAAGGCTAATCCTCGCTGACGGCAAACCGAGTTTTGCCGGGGATCTTCGGCTGCAATCCGGTCACTGAGCTGCCGCGTTTTAATCATCTGCGCTTGGAAAGCTTGATCACGCAACGGAGGTTGCATCGCGAAAAACACAGTCAATAGACTGATCAACCTTAATTGGTGGCTCGTCACACCACAAACCGTTGTCGGATTCAGATCAAATGTCCGTAACTCAAGGTGTGAGATCCCATTTTTCAGAAGATGCTCCGGCGCTTTGCCAAGGCTGCTTTTGCACCGCACGGGTTCATAGTATTGATTAGCCCGCAAAAGCCGCCCTTCAGCGACCGCCGCTTCGATTTGCTTCACATAGTCAGTGACACTGCGATAATTGCCTTCAATACTGGTCGGGAAACCCAGCCGACTGCGGCGAATGCTCCGGACCGGATGAATCAGCTCTTGGTTGTCTAAATAACCGGAAAAGCAAATCGGGGTGGCGCCAAACAAATAGGTCAGCACCCACTGCGACACCATAAACTGTTGCGCAATGTGTAGGTATAAGGCATCGGGGTTATGAAAGTCGGTAATGCGCATCAGCCGCTTGAGCGCGATCTTACTCAGACTAATATTCAGATGAACGCCATTATTCATGATCCGCCGCACATCGTAAATCCTCTTGAGTGCTTGGCGATAGGCGTTAGTGCCTTCAGGAATCGTCGAAATCAACTCATCGCGGCCCTGATTAAGCAGTGCCGGCGGACAACTGTATGACCACAACTGCTCATCAGGCGCCAGCTGCGCGGCCACTGCGCGGATGACCTGATTTGCTTGATCAACATTCGCCTGGGCATCGGTTTGCGGGGGAAGCGCAAATTCGATCTGGGCTTCAAAATATTCACGACCAACATATCGGCGAAAATTAGGCGTTAGCGTAGTCGGAAATTGCTTGCGGCTGACCCGTCCTTGGCGATCAAGACGCAACTTTTCGACCTCGATGCCGATCTTAACTAAACCATTACTTAAGGTACTCGCGTCGATATTATCTAACATAACTTCATTCCTCGTGATGATTGCTACAAACAGAAAAGAGCCAACTACATTTTGTAACGGAACCAATATGCAGTTGCCCCTTTAAACCTGGCATCGCGTTAATTAAGCTGGTTGCATGTCCTTATCGGCTTGCGCCTGGGCGTCTTCTTCTGCGGCCTTTTTGTCCGCATCTTTTTGGGCTTGAAGCTCTTCATCAGTCATCATGTCTTTGACAGTCAATTTGACCGCAGTTACAGCCAGCCCCGTCATTTCTTTGACGTTGTTGCAGATCGCGTCGGTGACTTGATCGAACACTTCAGGCGCCTTGGTCCCATATTTCATGATCGCATCAAGTTCGACGGTGACCCGCTTATTATCATCAATATCCACAGAGACGCCTTTTTTAAGGTTATCAACTTTGCGGAACCGATCGGCCACATCAGAGAAAATATTCCCGGACAGATCCATCACACCATCAATCTCACTAGCGGTTTTACCGACAATTTTTTGAAGCACGCCGTCGTCAAACATTAAGTCTTTCTCGACTTCGGGCTTAGAGGCGTCATGCTTATTCTCTGGGCGGTGCATCTCTTGTTTATCCATTAGAACCTCCTAGGATGATCCCTTAACGATTCATCTTCTGCCATTCACGGCGAGTTATGACGTCACTCACATGTAAATTGAGTTCGATCACCTGTAGGCCGGTCATGTGCGTCACTGCCTGGGCAACTTCGGCACATAGCACATCGTAGAGCTTTTGGGCGTCAGCGTCGTATTCAACAACCGCCGTCATATCAATGGCGACTTGTTGCTCGCCGACATCTACTTTGATGCCTTTGGTGATTCGCTCATCACGACCAAGCGTTTCGGAAACTTTATCGACGACATTACCATCCATTTCCAGAATGCCATCAACCCGTTGGGCACAGATCCCGGCAATTTTTTGGAGCACATAATCATCAAAAGTCAGGCGACTATTCGTTTTGAGTGTTTCTAAATGGTCAACTTGTGTCTGCATTGGTTCACCTCCGCTCATCATTTGTCCTTGAGTTGCCGCTTCCCTTGGCGAAACCAACTAATCAGGGCATCTTTGTGCGGGAGCAGCCAACGTTCGACCAAACACCCCGCGATCGCCAGCAACCCGATCAGTAAAAGGCCGAAGAAGCCCCACTGCAAAATTGCTGCTGCCAGCAATGCCCCGATGAGCGCGCCTAGCATTCCAAGTGGCATAGGAATCTCCCTTCACAGTCAAAGCACCCTAGTGACTTTTTTTGGTGTCGATGTCGCGGGATGCAGTGTCACCCGGACACTTTTGGCCGCGATTCCAAGCATTTCCGTCAGCTTTTGCTTGACGGTAGCCTCGATGCGCTTGCCTTCTTCAGCAAGATCAGTGTTTCTTAGGCTGAACGCCTCAACCGCTACCTTAGTGGCTTGCTGGCGACCCAGCATTTTAACATCGACATCGATATCTTTGACCGGATGGTTGCTGACCACTGCTTTGGCAACCGCATTGGCCACCGCCTGGCGTGACAGGAACAGCCGGCCATGATCGGACTTAACGACTAGCTGAGTGGTCGTTGCCTGGCGCAATATCGCGACTAGCAACATCACGACAAAGGTCAACAAAACGACTACAGTCAAGGCCAACAAGCTCCAGCGTAGATACTGACTATTGATAACGAGCCAAGCGGCAAGCGGCTTGAGTGGCCATATCAACACTCCAACCAGCAGTGCTTGCAAGATACCCAAGATCGCCACAAGACTCAGTCCTGCTTTTGTAATCGGTCGCATGGTGCACCTCCTCGATTACGAACCACGACGCTTTTTGCTCATCACACCGATCACTAGCGAGACAATGAACACGAGCACCACGGCCCCGATGATTGCTGGCAAGATTGCCATGCCACCGACGACTGGTCCCCAAGTTCCAAGCAAGTTCCCGCCAATCCAGGCACCGAGTAGCCCGGCAACAATGTTACCGATCCACCCACCCGGCATATCCCGACCAACGATCATCTGACCGATCACACCGATGATCGCACCGACGATTAAAACCCAAAGTAGATGTAGCATGTTCTGCACCTCCTTTCGCCTCAAGCTGCTATCAACGCATCAGGGTAATCGTATAACCCGGTAATCATGGGTTGCATGTCAACCTAATCAACTCGCGAGCCTGATTACCCTGTATTTATACAATAACGAATTGCCAAATTAAAAATCAAATATTAGCGCCTTTAAAATTGAAAGTGGTTAGTTGTGACGTGCATCTTACCTAGGCAATCCGTTATGCTGAACTTAACAAAAAAAACAGCTGGCGCTCACTTTTCCCCCAAAAAAGAGGCCATGACTTTTGTCACCGCCTCGTCCTTATCAGGTATGCTTTGACGAAACAGCACTCGCCAGGCGCATCAAGAGACCGAAGATGAGCAAGCCTCCGACAATTTTCCAGGTCCGCGTGGGCACAGCCGCAAGCGTGCTTCTAATCGCATCTTTCGTTGGCATCATCTGCATCGCTCCTTTCTAACTCAAGCATAACTAGATGCAGGCGCATGACGCAAATATTAACGATTGCGTCCACCACAAGGAGGACTCCCATGTTAACCCATTATCAGATTATCGATGGCCACATTCATGCAGGCGACGCGTCAAACTTCAACTGCTTGGTTCTTGCGGGGGCATCCCTCAAAGAACGCCAAGCGATCATCAAAAAATATGCGCTACCAGAATATATCTTTGATACCGACCATATCCTTGAACCAATCGCCCACTTTGAATATCTGGACAGCAGTCGGCTGACGCACGCGTGGCGATTAAGCCTGACTAATTTGTCGCCGATGACCAGTAATGCGATCGAAGCACGCTTAGAAGCGGTTAGAATTATTCACTCGGATGACTTATTGATCTTTCAAATTGCCCAAAACTCTGCTTTTGTCGAACACCTAATTGCCCACTGTCAAACCGAAACGGCTACTATTGACCGCCTAGTCGGCCAAGCTTTGAAGCGGATCTATGTCCATTTTGACCGCGAACTCGTGCGCCAAAAGCAGCTGATTGACGAGCTAGATCACGCTGCGCGCGCCACGGCCAAAAATGCGGCGCTATTTCAGTTAGCCGACACCACGCGTGACCTGGTCTATTTGCAGCACCTTCTTGATGATTTGCGCGACCCGGTGACGCAATTATGGACCGATGCGATATTCTCGCGCGCATTAGCGCATACCCACCTAAGAGAATCTATTCGCCGACAACAACATCGCGCCGAAATCCGCGTTAGCCTTTACCGCGACTTGATCGAAGCCATCGGCGGGCTGTTCACCGATATGATGAACAACAACCTGAATCACCTTATGCAATACCTTAACTCAGCTGCGCTACTATTGGCCGTTCCTTCACTGATTGCGGGAATATGGGGCATGAACGTAGGCAGCCTGCCTGGGGAAAAGGTCCGTTTTGCTTTTTGGGTCGTCATCGGGATTACCGCGTTGATCACCATCACCTACGGCATCTATCTGGCCAAAAAGGATTATGCAAAGTGAACATTGTAGCTGTAATACTCCTCGCGTACTCAAATTGAGTGTGCGGGGCAATTTTATCAACCTAGTTGGCTCCATACTGATGAAAACGGGACACGTCAAATTGGTAAATTCACGCAGCTGGTTGCGTAACGACTTGAAAGGTTCAGGCTCAGTTAATTTGACACTGGCAGGCAGGCTTCGTGATGTAGCACTATTGCTACATATGCACGGAAATCATATTTTAGTTACTCCAATTAATAAGTTTATCGTATGAGGCCTCCTCAAAACCGGTGCAAGTCCATGATTTTTTATCGCCAGGCGGCATCGTGACGCAAAACAGCTGTGTTGGCCAGCACCACACCAATGTGACCACATATAAACAGCACCGATCACTCTGAGGCAATCGGTGCTACGTTGCAACACTAGATTAAAGACTTTAGCGGCTTAGGCGGCATCGTTCTCGTGCAGATCGATCTTGCCGACGACCAAAATGTACGACAAGGCGCCTAACAATGCGATCACGGCGATAAATACCAGCGCCGAGGAGAAGTTCCCCTTGGCAACCAAGAACCCGATGACGATCGGAATGACGATCGAAGACAACGCCCCGCATAGATTGAAGATCCCACCGGCCAGGCCGATCAGATTCTTGGGCGCCAAGGCGGTGACGAAGACCCAGGTGATCGTGGCCAGACCGTTGCCGAAGAAGGCAATCGACATGAACATGATAATCAAGGCCGGATTCGTCGTGTAATTGGCGCCCATGATCAAGAGCGTCAGCAACAAGCCGGTGATCACAGGGGCCTTGCGGGCAAAACTTTCTGATTTGCCCATGCGGATCAGCCGATCGGAGACGCTTCCGGCAAGAATCACCCCGACAAAAGCGGCAAGATACGGAATAGAGGATAAGAAGCCAGATTGTAGGAAGTCAATCCCCTTGGCCTTGGTGAGATAAGTTGGGAACCAGGTCAAGAAGAACCAGAACGTCCCAGAAATCGCGAACTGGCCAAGATAGATCCCGATTAGGCGCCGCGTGAAAAGCTTTTTGAGATTTGCAGCCGTAATTTTGGCCTTGGGCTTGTTCTCGTTTTCGCGCTTAATATCTTCTTCGGTCACACCACCGCCGGCTTGAATGTAGCGCAATTCATCAGCGCCGACCCAAGGGCTCTTGTCCGGATCGTGATAAACGATAAACCAGATGATCGACCAGACGATCCCGATAATCCCGGTGACAACGAAGAGCCCCCGCCAGCCGATACTCTTGTGAATGGCGAACAGCAACGGGGTGGAAAATGCCAGCCCCAAGAACTGCGCCGAAGAATAAATCCCGATGGCGGTCCCCCGCTCATTTTCCGGGAACCAGTACGACACCGCCCGGTTGTTGGCGGGCATGACTGGGGCTTCAAAGAAGCCGATGCCTAGGCGCAAGCCAAGAATGTGGCCGAAGGTGCCAGCGAGAGCCTGGAAGCAGGTGATCAGTGACCAGAAGAATAAGCTGATCGTGTACGTGATCCGCGAACCCAGCTTATCGAGTAACAGGCCTCCCGGCACCTGCATGGCGGCATAGATCCAGCCAAACGCAGAGAACAACAACCCCTGCTGGACGGTGCTCAATCCGAGTTCTTTGGACATTTCTGGCATTGCAATCGACAGATTCGTCCGATCCATGTAGTTAATGATGATATTAACAAAAATCAACGCCAGCACGACATAGCGAATATGTGTGGATAATTTCGGTTTTGGTGAGATATTTTCCATGTTGACTTCCTCCTTTTTCAATTTAGTACACGCGGACTTCAAACACAGACAGTTGGTGACTGCCGTTGGTGGCATCAAAGCGAATCTTCAAGGCTGTCGTTGTCACCTCCGGGATCTCTAAGACAATGTGGCGCTGGCGGTTGGCAGTGACGCGCGCCAGCGACTGCCACTCACCATCTGCACGTTTGGCCAAGACCTCGAAGTCGCGCGCCAACTCCGGCATCACGACACACGGGGTGCGATGGTGATGCAGATTGATCAGATCTTCGTTGAGATCGTCATTCAATGTCAGCCGCACTTGATGGCACGTCTGCGGGGTCGCCCAATCGTAGCGCAGGGTTTCGCTGGCGCCGTTGAAATCACAAGCCCACATATTCGGGCCGGCGTATGGCCGGACATACCCATTTTGTAATTTTTCCGGATCGAAGGCGGCAGTGTCTGCCACCTTGAAGACGAAATTCTTGCGGGCGATCATCTGATTGGTCCATTCGAGAATACTGCTCTGCCGGACAAAGTGGTGAAGCTTCGGCTGCAATAGTTCCTGCACCGGCTCGTTGACGAACGATAGAACGCCTTGAAAGGCTGCATCGCTACGATAAACGGCGACGCCTTGGGTCTGCCGCACGACCACAAAAACATTCTGCGGCTGTTCTGGGGTCCAGGCAAACGGCACTGGCACCCATTGTGTCGTCGGTGTGACCGGCACCTTGAAACTCGCCAGCAAATCCGCGGGAATATAGTTTTGCGGCTTGCCGGTTTGATAAACGTCGACTTGGATTTCCGCTGTCGTCTCCGCGGCGACGCGCAGCTGAAACCCATCGATACGCGGATCAACAGGGAACAGGAACGCCACATCCGCGGCAAGCGGATAAGCCTGCGCGTCTGGCGTGTTCGTATCGATTGCCGTCAATGTATGCGAAGCCGTCACCTTCGCTTGGCGCGCGAGGTCGTTAGCATCTTCGTTGCGCAACCCGAGTACCGAGCCATCTTGTTTCAACAATAGCTGTTGATAATCGTCCAGCGCCTTCTCATACAGCTTCGCCGGAGTCAACTGATGTTCAGCGCAATACGCCGCAGCGGTGCCGGCCGCCTCGCCGATGGTCGCGCAAGTCGCCATCACCCGCGTCGTGCCGAGAGCAACGTGGCTGACGCTGATATCCCGCCCGGCAAGGAACAAGTTAGCAATGTTGCGCGAGTACAGACAGCGGTACGGAATGTGATAAACCCCGTCAGGAACGGCATCTTCTGTCCCCGCGGCCTCGGTATACATCCCACTGGCCGGATGAATGTCGATCGACCAGCCACCGAACGCCACGCGGTCTGCGAACTCAGTCTGTTGTTCGACATCGGCTTCGGTCAAAACATACGGCCCCATGAAGCGCCGCGATTCCCGCTTGCCGACCGTGGAGCCAACCCACTCCAGCGTTAAGTTGTCGGCATCATACTTGCCGGAATTTTTGATGTAATCCCAGATGCCGTAAACGACCGCCCACAATTCGTCACGGATGGCTTCATTATCATGGATCGTGTCTAGCTTCCCGCCATACTCGATCCACCAATAGTCGCACCCGTTGCCGTCGGCCTGAATAATCCGGCTTTTGACGATCGGCGTCTTGGTGATATCCTTGGCGAACGCCGGCTTCACATATTTGACCGGATGCCCGACGTCTTTGGTATAAAATAAGATCGAGCTACCTAGTAAGTCTTCGTCTGCGACTGCTGGCGCAAGTTGTTCATGATATGTCGCGCGCGCTTCGCGACCAAAATGAAAATCAGCCCCCGCCTGGAATGCGACTAAGCCATCTCCTGTGGCATCGATGAACGTGGGACTGGTGAAGGTGTGGCGGGTCTCTGTTGTCGTCATTAGCCCAGCGACCGCCGCAATTGCGGTCGCATCTTTCATCTGCACCGTTTCGATCTGAGTGTTCAAAAACAGGGTAATATTCGCTTCTGCGCGAACCTTCTCAATCAGCAACGCATCCCAGAAATACGGGTTCCCATCCGGATTGCGGTACTGATTCTCAACAAAAAGCTCGCCCATGATTCCCGATTCACGCGCATAGCGATTGATGCCGTGCTTCGTGGCGCCGGCGACCCAGACCCGGATCTCACTGCTGGAATTTCCGCCGAGCAAGCCCCGATTTTGAATCAAGTTCACCCGGCTCCCAACGCGCGCAGCAGCAATCGCAGCGCAGGTCCCAGCCAGGCCACCGCCGATGACGGTAACATCCGCATCATGTAATTGAGTTTGCATCTGCCTAGCAACTCCTTTTATACTGTATTTGTGATTTGCTACACGTAAAGCATACGGGGTTTAGAAAGCGCTTTTAATATCATTACTTGACGACAACATGGATTATTTTGATATCGGAGCCGATTATGTTAAAAACAACGATTAACGCCTACACGTACTGGAACTCAAAACCGAAATTCTTGCTTGCCCAAGATACTGAGCATCTGTGGGTGATGTATGTGATCGAGTCAGGCAAGTGCCATTATCGCATTGCGGGCCAAGAAGGGGTCGCCAAGCGCGGTGACATCTTGGTCTGCCCGCCGCAAGTCACCTTCTCGCGCCGCGTCGTTGTGCCGTTAACCTTCCACTTCTTCCGGTTCGCACTCGACAACGATATGATCCCCGATACGAATTTGATCGGCTGTCGCGCCGACACCACTGCACGCATATTCGACGACTGTAACCTGATCCACCGCTATGAATTCGACTACTCGAGCAGTACTGATGCCGTCAAGAACCATTTGCTGACCGACATCTTCTTTAGTTTCTTGTACCGCGAGGACATTCACTGTCATGATTTGACCCGGACTAATCCGGATATTGCTGGCGTCGTTCACTACATCGAAGAGAATTATGCAGCGACTTTGCGTCTAACTGAACTAGCCGAACGCGCCAACCTATCACCCGAATATCTCTCACGCAAGTTTCACCGCGTGATCGGCAAGTCACTCAGCCACTTTATCGAAAATGTGCGTCTCCAACACGCCCAAGAACTTCTGATCAACACGCGATTGACGCTCGACGAAATTGCCGGCCAGGTAGGTTATAGCGACGGCCTGTACTTTTCGCGCAAGTTCCACGAGTCGACTCAGCAGTGGCCGCGCGCGTTTCGGGCGCAGCATATGTTATGACGACATCCACAAAAAAATCAGCGCAGCACCCACTCAAGATGAGCAGATGCCGCGCTGATCGTATTTGGACACACCAAATCCACGTCCCGACTGCGGGAACGTGGACTCGTGGCAGTGATGCCATATTTCATTAGGAGTCTTGGCGAGTGGCGGCACTTAACCGCCACTCCGCTAACCAGAAACCCTGCTTGGGCGTCCTTGCCAAGATCGGCAGAGAGTCCCCGTGCAGGGGTACGTGAATGTGCCGCGGTGCCGGCCGGTATTAACCTTAGACACCTTAACTCCTACATTTGCGTTGCACCGCGTTTCGGAGAGCTGAGTTGCAAGACACTTAGACACGGTCCACTTGTCACCAAGTGCTGGTTCATCCAGGTTGCCCGCTGACGGTAGATGGCGTTACCCGTCTTCAGGAATCGGTTCACTCTGGGGTTGAGATCCAGCAAGTCGCAAGCGAATTACTGTGGACTGATCTCACTAGTATGCTGAGGAACGAAGGGTCCAACAAGCCGGCCGCCAGTGCCCTTCTCAGCGCCTAGGGGTATTATTGCACGAAATGTAATCGGTTGCAAGCGATTTGTTTTGCTTAAGAGCAGATTATTTGCGTATTTTTGTAAAAGCTTACATACTGATAATAATGGAGGTGAGCTCATGTCAAAAATCATGTATCTCGGCCGCATTCGCGATGCCATCGCCACAGATTTTATCATGCCCGATGGCCACATTCGCTACTTGCGCACGTTCCAAGTCGACCTTCACACGTACACGCTACTCACCAAGCCTTCGCAGTATCTGCCTTGGCCTCCGATCACCGCGCTTGTGGTCATCGATGCCGACTTCGTTCGCCACTCACACAACTTTCCCGGCTACGCCTTACAGACCTATTTTCAAGGGGTCATCACCCGCGCCCATCCCCTGCCCCACCGTGGGGCTCGGCGCCGTTTCGAACAGCTAGAGCGGCAGACACGCACCAAAATCGTCACCCACCTACACGAAGGGTTAGTTCGTGCCTATCCCCAGCTTTGGACGCAACATCAGGAGGCCCTCGTGCGCCTCTTCACCCGCTACCAGCGACTGCGCCTCAACCAAGAGCAACTGATTGCCCGTTTGACGACCCAACTCGCGGCACTCACTCCTGCTCAGCAACGCTTCTTAGCCCGCCTTATCGCCGATACCTGGCAGATTGCGCGTCGCCACCAGCGGCGACTCGATCAACTGCTTCCGACTGTATTTCTCTTCAGCCATACCACCCACATCACGCATGCCATGTACGGCCTTGAAGCTTTTCGCGCGACCCGCGCGCAGCACATCGACGAATCACCGCTCGACCCTACTCGTGCCACCAACTTGCCTTATCAAAAAGAAATTTTTGCCCGGATTCTGCGAACCAAAGAAATTCTTGAACCGCTACACCTGCTACCAGAAAAGGCCCATCCCTACACCCAGACGGGTTTAACGTCAGAAAGGAACCCCCATGGCAACTGACATTCAGCTCACCGGCACTTGGATCGACGTTGACACTTATGTTCGCGTCAGCGGGACCCGCGATCATAAAAAGCCGATCGATGCCGCTAAGTTCCGGATCGATGACTTCAGCAAGATTGACAATACTGATTTTTATGATGGTGGTGCCCTTGTCGCACTCGTCCCTTTTGACATGATGATTGACCAAAACGCCAACCTTGGCGACCGCTTCACCGTCTATGGCCAAGTGACGGCCAATTACGTGACCACTGCTGCCCAAGCAAAGGTCAATCAGGCCCGGGTGCAGGCGGCTATCCGCAAAGTCACCACCACCGCCGCTAGCTGGGGGAAAAAGAATGTGAATAAGACTTCACTTCGAGCTTTTCTCGATCTGACCAAAGCGTTCACGGCCGGCACACTGTCTGCCAGCGACTGGCTTGCCGACCAGCAGAAATTGCTGTTCGGCGAGCGCGACCCAACCCCGAAATTCAAGACCTATCAGCAGCGTCTACAACCTCTGATCAGCGCTTATCTGGACGTGTTGGCCACCAACACAGAAGCCGCGCTGATCTTCACCAGCATCGACAGTCTCAGCAGTCAGGTTGCCGATGGCACCCCGCCTCCTAATCCTAGCGACGTCCATCTCGTTGTTGTCACGATCAGCAGTAAGAAGCCAATGCGCGACAACTACAAGGATGAGTGGCTGAAGTATCGGAAGGCTGCGGTTGAATATCAAAAGGGGCACAAATAACAGCTTAAAAGTCCTAATTGACACGTATACTTCGAGTCAATTAGGACTTTTTTGGGGGATGGTAGAATAAAAGTATAGTAACTTCTTCCAAATTCTGAACAAAAAACGCCTCGCAGTAAAAATTAATTTACTACAAGGCGTCTACACGCGATATCGGGCGCACCCAGGTGCTGCTTGGTTTCCCTCGCGTCATCTGTTCAATCATTAGACCATCTTCACTCGCGCGTTTCTAGCCGTTTCCCACCACCACGGCCTCTCTGAAAGTTCAGCGACGAGTTACTCATCTAACCGCAAATTCAAACCATTCGTTTCACCCAAGCTTATTGCCATTGGGCTTGTAATACCGAATCTCACATACTGAGTTGCCTTTGGCGATCGTGTCGCCTAACTCAAACTCAATGTCATCGAACACCTCGGCAAAGGCACGGTCACCCGCCATGCAGACATCGCACAGCCGCGCCATCTCCTCGGTCGTCTTGGCCATTCGTAGCCAGCACGCTGTGTACGGACAGTAATGAAAATGGACGCGAAAATCCATGTCGGTCGCGGCGACCGTTTTCGGCTGAAAAGCGATTGAGGGTGCCTACTTTGCTTCGTTATACAATGGACACCACTTTAGTGTATGGCCTAGTTCTTCGCGTCATCCCATGTCTTCTGCGCATTAGGTAGCTTGTAAACATTTTCGCCTAACCACTTCTTGGACAATTTCTCCAGCGTTCCGTCCTTCTTCAACTTGGCCAACTCTTTGTTAACAGCCTTGTTGAGTTTCTCGTTTTGTATAGATTTATGATAGTAGAAATGGCAGTTCTTCAAACCTAAGGACGGAGAGGTGGTTAAACCTTTGGCCCCACCGGCAATCTTGACGGCATAGTAAGCACAGTATGGATAGAAGACGGCATCATACTGTTTGTCTTGAATCTGCTTGAGGGCATCCCCGGCAGTCTGGTCACCAATTGCCTTGAGGTCAATTTGTTCCTTTGGGTTAGCCTTGTTATAGTCCTCAACAATATTATAGCGGGCGTCATCACTGGAGATTGGCGCCAACTTCAGCTTCTTTTCGACAATGTCTTGGAAACCAGTGATCTTTGGCTCGTTGGTACGGTATACCAAACGCAGATCAGCTAATGCGTCTGGATCTGACTGAATATAAGTCTTTAGACGATCTTTGTTGGTCCAGTAACCCGATGCGGATACATCATATTTGCCTGATTGTAGGCCGATAAAGGCCGAATTCTGTGACACTGCGGAGTACTTGAACTTATACTGCGGTAATGCCTTATCAATCTTATCAAACAACTCACCTTCATAGCCGCCGAGCTTATCACCTTTAGCGTATGTATACGGACGTCCAGCCGCAACTCCGGCAACATGAATCGTGGTAACTTTGTTCTGATTAGCATTTGCGGCCTTCTTGGTACCCAAGAAGTGGGCGCCAGCGACAATTGCCACGATTACAACAACGATACCACCATAGAGCCAACCACGATTACTTTTCTTTTTAGCCATAATATTTTCCCCCAGAATGAATGATTATCACGCCGTTTTGACGTGATTGAACACATGCTTTTTTGCGTAGAGCTCTGCCAATTGTAGAACTTTCGCAAAAACCCAGCAGGTAATCAGATAAACAAATAGCGCGTCGAGATAAGCCTCAAGGTACTGAAATCCAAATGACGCCAAGATATTCGACTTACCCATGATCTCAATGATACCGATGTTGTAAACCAGCGATGTATCCTTAAGCAGATCAAGGAAAAAGTTCGCAAAGTTCGGGATTAAGTTGGTAATTAGTTGCGGTACCACGATACGAACGATGCCCCGAGTCGGAGTCATACCCACCGACAAGGCTGCTTGGTACTGCCGCGAATCGATTGAATGATACGCTGAGCGCACCGTCTCAGACAGATTTGCCGCTGCATTAATCGCGTATGCAGAAATGGCAATCAGCGTCGCCGGCAGGCTCCCACCGCGCCCGTCTAGCGCGACCAACAGACGCGGGAGGCCGTAATACACAACATATAATTGCACCAAGATCGGCGTCCCGCGAACGAAGGACACCAACACCCCAAGAACCGGTGCCAACACCGGAATTTGTCGCTCACGGGCAACGGCGATCAGCACTGCGAAAATGAAGCCGATCACTGTCGCCACGATGGAGATGTAAAGCGTCATCGGCAACACCGAGACGATTTTTGGAAACGTTGAAGCCATAAAGTGAAAATCCATCAGTGATCGCCTCCTTAGTTATGAATGTATTTATGCTGTTTCTGATAATCGCGGATGAACCACTCAACCAGCAAGGCAATCAGCCAATAAAACAATGCTAAACAGATGAATACTTGCAACTGGTAAACCCCTTGTTTAGTATTCGAGACGTCCGATGCCTTGACATACATGTCGGAGATTCCGATGACATACACCAAACTAGTAGCCTTCATCAGCCCAATCACTAAGTTTTGGATATTGGGGATTGCAATCAGAAATGCCTGTGGCAGAATGATTCGGCGAAAAGCGATCCGGTCTGGAATACCCACCGCATGCGCAGCGTTGAGCTGACCTTTGTCCACCGCCAGATACGCGGAGCGAAACGCCTCTGCCAGATACCCGCCCCAGCCAACGGACAGGCCGAAGATCCCGAAAATCAGCTTCGCCCAGTTGTTGCTATCGATGCCAAAAAATTCAAGAATCTTCGGTAGACCGTAATAGGCGAGCAACAACATCAATAACGGTGGCGTCCCACGGATCAAACCCAGATAAACTTTGGCAACGCCACGCGCCAGCGGGTCTTCACGTAGATTCAACCAAGCAGTGAGCATTCCCAATAAGCTTGCAAAGAAAAACGAGGCTACCAATAAGATCACGGTGTTGGGCAAACCTTGAAATAAGGCACTAATAATTTTACCTAAAGACATTGCCGCACCCCCTATCTATCCTCAGCAATTGCGGCGAAGAACTCTTTCGTTCGCGCTTCCTTCGGGTGATCGAAGACCTCCTCTGCCGTGCCGCTTTCGAGAATCTGACCATCGGCGAAAAAGATGACTTTGGTCGCCACACTTTTGGCAAACGACATCAGATGCGTCACGACGATCATCGTCTGGCCGGTCTTGGCGAGCCGATCCATATCTTGAACCACCGTTCCGACCAGCTCGGGATCGAGCGCCGATGTCGGTTCATCGAACAACACGATATCCGGGTGTAGCGCCGTTGCGCGGGCAATCCCGATTCGTTGCTGCTGCCCACCGGAAAGTTGTGAGGGATAGAAGTCCTGCTTATCGGCGAGGCCGACGTTTTCCAGCGCGGCCAAGGCCGCCTTTTCGGCCTCTTCTTTGCTTTTGTTCTGACCGTAGATCAGGCCTTCTTCGATGTTTTCCAGTGCCGTCTTATTCTTGAACAAATTGTAGTTCTGAAACACCATTGCGGTGTGCCGCCGTACCCACAACGTCTGCTCTTTAGACGGGTTGGCTAGATCGATCGTCTGATCGCGGAACTGCATCTCGCCTGCATCAGCATTTTCCAAGAAGTTAATGTTGTTCAAAAACGTCGTCTTCCCGGAACCACTGGGGCCGACAACGACGATCACTTCGCCTTCGTCAATGTCGAAGTCGACGCCTTTGAGCACCTCATTGCCTTCGAATTCTTTGTGGAGATTCTTGATTGATAATAATGCCATGGACGTCACCTTCTGTTTTTATAAATTGTGGATTGCTTCTTGCACCCAACGAATGTGTTCCGCTGGAATGTCCCGCGGCACCGTGCAATCGGCGCCGATGATCACGCCGCGGCGCCCGGCCTCTGCCACCAGCTTGCGGGCCTCTGCTTGAATGGCTTCCTTCGTGCCGCTATAGAGCAGCTCTGAGGATTCATTACCGAAGCCGCCAAGCACTGGCTTACCACCGAAAAGCCGCTTGCCTTCACCGAGCGTGTAACCGTCAACCTGGGTCGCCCAATTGATGATCTGGAGCGGATAATCCTTGAACCATTCCAGATCATTGGTTGCCCCGTCGAAGCCGCAAACATGCAAGATGTTGAGATCAAAGTTTGCGTTGATGGCCGTGATGACATCGAGATCGACGGGTTCGATCGTATCTTTAAAGAACGTCTTGGTCTTCACTCGCGCATCTTGAATCGACTGAGTGCTGTAATAAATCCCGGTGAGGCCCGTATCGGCCAACTTAGCCACCAGCTGTTTAGTGTCTTCACCGATACTGAACAGTGCGTGGCGAACCGCTTCGGGATCTTCCTCATACAGATCAGCAAAACGTTCATCGGCTACCGTCAGCGCCTCGGTATCATGATCGATCAACGTCCACTTGAGCGCCGTCAACGGTGAAAACACTGTGTAGAACGTTGGCCGGCCAGCCGCGGCTTGCACCTGTTGCTCGGCTAACTCGGCCTGTTGGGTCAACCACGGGTTAGTATCGACCAGAGGCTTAATGGCCTTCAGGTCGGCTACCGTCTTGCGGCTGAACCCGCCGGTGGCAGGATCGATGAAGTAGCCATCGGTCATCGTTTTGACGAAATCCGGATCGATCTCATCAACGTAATGCTTGTGCCCGTTGACGTTCAGATCGAATACTTCGGGATGGGTGAGTGCGTCGATGAACTCACTTTTGGCGAAGTGATGCCAGAATGAAACTGGAATCACCGTTTCCTCTTCGTTCTTGAAAGCCTTGATAATCTCGTCGTATGTGTATGCCATGTTATTGACCCCTCTTCTTTTGAATTAAACAAAAAAAGCGCCTCGCAGTAAAAATGAATTTACTACGAGGCGCTTGTGCGCGGTACCACTCGTCTTCGACAGCCACCTAAATAGCTGTCCTCTATAGGATCGTCGTGTTGAGAATCCCTGACGCGATATCGGGCGCACCCGGATGCCGCTTAGTTACCCTCGCGCCATCTGGCAAACATTCGGACCATCTTCACTCGCGCTTCCCTAGCCGCTCTCACCAACGCGGCCTCTCTGAAAGTTCAGCAACGAATTACTCATCCGGTTACCATTTGATTTGTTGTTTTGAATCATAGCCTCATGATTAGAGATTGTCAATAAATAGATGAGTAAAAAGTTAAATTATTTTAATTTAACCTCTACACGCACCGGTTATCTGACCGGTAAAACCCACTCTGATTCTGGGGTTTTCGTCAAGCTACATGCCGCAATACGCTAGGCCTAACGGCACACTAGACTGCGCAAACAAGTTTTCTCCGTCTTGTGTACGCGTTACGCTACGCGCATTAACCGCGCCACTTCACTCTGGTTTTTTCGGCGAGCTACGTGCCGCAACGCGGGTACATCTAGCTACGCCATCGCGCTCGGGCATAGACCACCCCAAGCACGATGGCTAGGCTACCCGACCCGCAAAGTGCGCGCCACTTCGCCCTTGGCTTTTTTCGGCGAGCTACGTGCCACAACGGGCTTGCCTGTAAGTCATGCCTCAGCACTGGCAAGAACCGCCAGCACCTCAGCCCGCCTTACAGACAGCCCTAAATACGCTCAGCTCCGGTTTACTTCGTAATGATGATGTCCTTGGCCTTGATGTCGGAACCGAAGTATGGGGCCAGTTCCTTGGCATAGTCGTCTTCGAAGAAGCCGTTACCGTTCAGCTTGTCGATTTCCTTGTTGACCCACTTCAAGAGGGACTTGTTGCCCTTCTTGACCGCAGGGGAAATGTTGGAGCTTTCGCCGAGTTCCTTGATGCCGACAGTGTAGGTCGGGTTGTTCTTGACCCAAGCATAGAGATACGAATTGTCATCGGCCAAGGCCACGCCGCGATCGCTCTTCAGCGCGCTGAACTGTTGCGTCTTGGAGTCATACTTTTGCAGATCGACGCCCTTTTGATTTTGAGTGAAGTATTGTTCTGCCGTCGTCCCTTTCGTCACGATCACGCCTTTGCCTTGCAGCTGGCTGACCTTGGTGATTGGGCTGGATTTCTTAGAAACTACCCCAACAGAGACCTTCATGTATGGCTTGGCAAAATCAACAACCGCCTTACGATCTGGGGTCACCGTGAAGTTGGCCAGCACCAAGTCGACCTTGCCGGCCTTCAAGGCATCCACGCGGCCATCGGCGTTAACTTGCACGAACTTCACCTTGACGCCGAGATCCTTACCGATCTTGCGCGCCAACCGCACGTCATAGCCGACCCGCTTGCCGTCTTTGTTGATCCAGCCATAAGGTTGTAAGTCGCCGAAAACAGCGACCTTGATCACGCCGGCTTTTTTGATCTTAGCCACCGCGTCGGTGTTGCTGCTGGAGCTAGAAGAAGACTTCCCGCAAGCCGTCGCGAACACGAACAACGATGCCAGCAACAACAATAAGCTCAGAACTTTAAAATGCTTTTTCATATCAAACTACCCCTTTTATTTGCGTTAAAACGTCATACTTGCTAAGAATGCGCGCGCCGATTCGGTCGGCGGTTCCGCGAAGAACGCATCCGCGGCCACATCGGCGGTGATCAGCCCGTCATCGAGGAACAAAACGCGATCGGCGACTTGATGCGCGAACTCCATCTCGTGGGTGACGACCAGCATCGTCATATCGCGCTTGGCTAAGGCGATGATCATGTCAAGGACTCCGCGCACCATCTCCGGATCGAGACTCGCGGTGACCTCATCAAACAACATCATCTCCGGATGCATCGCCAGTGCGCGCACGATCGCGACGCGCTGCTTTTGACCACCAGACAGTTGGCGCGGATAGCGCCCGGCAAACTCACCTAAGCCTACCTCTTCCAGCAACTGCCGCGCTTCCGGCTCCACCTCAGACCGCGGCCGCTTGGCGACTTTGGTCGGCGCCAGGCAGATGTTGTCCAGCACGGTCAGATTGGGAAACAAGTCATAGCTTTGAAAAACCATACCGATGCGCTGCCGCAACGCCAGCCACGTAGCCGGGTTGGGGACGACATCGATGCCGGCGAAGGTGATCGTGCCTTTTTGGTAAGGTTCTAGCCCGTTCAGCGTCCGGATCAGCGTACTTTTGCCAGAACCACTACGCCCCAATAACGCAACGACTTCCCCTTTTTGGACGCTGAAGTTGATGTCTTTGAGAATCAGATTATTCTGATAGGCTTTTTCTAAGTGCTCAACGCGTAATAATTCTTCAGCCATTGCTTGTCTCCAATCGCTTTTTTTCGATGTGCTTCGCCCACCACGACAGCGGCGCGCACAAGATGTAATACATGATGAACATCGTGCCATAGACGACGAAGGCGAACGCCGGATGCCGGTGTCCGTTGGCTTCGACCAGCGTCTGGCCGACGTTGACGATGTCCATAACACTGATCATCAGCAACAAACTCGTCGTCTTGATGATCCGCGTCGCCAGGTTGATCGTCCCAGGTAACGCCACTGGCACCGCTTGAGGCAACAGCACATAGCGAAATTGTTGCAGGCGGTTAAGCCCCAGCGCCGCGGCAGACTCGCGTTGATGCTGCGGCACGGCGTTCAGCGCCCCGCGGACAATATCTGACATCTCGGCCGCCGTCCACAGCGTGAAGGTCACGATTGCGACCATCTCCCCGCTCATATTCAACCCCAGCAATTGCGGGGCGATATAATACACGACGAACAGCAACACGACTGTCGGTACGATCCGAAAAATTTCCAGATACACGCGCAACACTGCCTGTAGCCAGCGGACATGCAACGTCCGTAGCGCCCCGAGCAACACCCCGAGGATGCCACCAAGCACCAAGACGATGACGGCGACTTGCAACGTCACGCCGAAGCCTTCGAGCAACCGGTGGAAGTTACGCCCTTCAAACAGAATATTAATGCCCGAATTGGCCATACCGCACCCGCCTTTCTAGCCACGTCAACCCGACTGACAACGGGATCAAGATAATCGCGTAGGCCACGACTAACTCGAACAAATACTCGCTACTGCGATAATATAGCCCGATTAGATCCAGCGCCGTGTTCGTCAGCTCCGGAATGGCAATCACCGTGAAAATCGATGTTTCCTTGATCAAAAAGATCACGTTGGCCGCCAGCGCCGGTACCGACGCTGCCAAGCCTTGAGGAATCACGACGTAATGCGCCAGCTGCCGGTTCGTCAGTCCTAACGCCCGGCCAGACTCCAGCTGACTTTTCTTGATGGCATTGTAGCCGCTGGTGAACGCTTCGGCCATGTAGCTGCCGCCTAAGAACACCAGCCCCACGATCCCGCTGGCCGTCGCGCTGATCTTGAACCCCAGCCCCGGCAGACCATAATAGATGAAGAATAATTGCACCAACAATGGCGTGTTGCGCGCGATGTCGATGTACACCGTCGCAATCTGGTGGATAACCGGCACCTTGAAGTATTGGAACAGACTGGCGATCGCGCCGACGATGATCGCCCCAGCGATCCCAACAACTGACAACCACACGGTCAGCCATAACGCCGCGCCAAACTGCGGCAAACTTTGTTGAATAATACTCCAGTCCATCTCTTCACCTCCTATTCATACTGCGCCACATGACTGCGCTCCTCAAGCCGCTGCCACGCCACAGTAGCAACCACACTTGAACACTATGTTCTCTCAATCGACTCAATTGGTTTTCTCCTATATTATTTACCACGCCAGGTTAGAGCTTCGTCGAGCTACACGAGGCACCGCGGGTACAGCTAGCTACGCGATCACACTCGGGGCCAAGTTCGCCCCAAGCGCGCTCGCTAAGCTACCCGACCCGCTAAACCCGCCTCGTTTCGCTCTGGGTTCTTCGTCGAGCTATACAGGACAACACGATTGCGTCTAAGTCATGGCGTCAAGCCGATGCGCTGCATCGCCCAGCCACCCCGCCTTAGACTCCCAGCAAAAATCGCTCAGCTTCGCTCTGGCTCTGGGATGAAAAAACACCTCATAGCAAATAATATTGCTACGAGGCGTCAATCCGCGGTACCACTCGTCTTCAACGGCTAAGCCGTCCTCTTGGAATCAAATTCTGTTAATCCCTGACGCGATATCGGGCGTACCCGGATGGTGCTAAGCTTTCCCTCACACCATCTGGCGAATCTCGGACCATCTTCATTCTGGCGTTACTAGCTGGTCGCACCGATCCCAGCCTCTCTTAAAGCATTGCCATGAATTACTCATCCGTCTGCCATTAATTAATAACCAACACGATAGCCCATTCTCGACCAATTGTCAAATTTTTAAATTGTGAGCAACCCAACTCAGCCGCTTTTCTCCAGCCGGTCCAGCGACATTGTGCTAAAATCAAGGTAGTCTATTCGGTCATGTCAACGAGGAGAATCATCTCATGAATGTTTTCAGCGCCTTAAAACTGATCAAGTTCGATCATCAGCCCCTGAATCACCAGCAAGTGGTGATCACCGATGACAGCGGTAAACCAGATGCACAGCTCTCCGCGCTTTTAGCCGACTGTCTGAGCAAAATCGACATCTTCATCGACTTCGATACTACCGAAAGCGTCGCCGATGTGATCGACGACCTGCATCTCCTGACACCATTGCCTTATGACGTGTTGGAAGAATACCAGAAAGTCCTGGAGCAACGCATCATCCGGGTCAACTTCGCTTCACACAAAGAACTCGTCGAGCTTGTTTACCAACCGCTCGTCTAGCAATAGATCATGACCTAATCACATTGGCGCGGCCATCTCGGTCGGGCTTTTTTGTCGTCTTCAAGTCCTTTCTTGTTAAGGGCATCACTAATTGGTACACTTAGGGCAAAATTGGGCAAACTATGGAGGAAATGCGTCATGCAAAATCAATTACCCCCGCAGATCAAGCGGGTATGGCAGGTTCGCGCGGCGATCGACGGCGTGATTTGGCTGATCATCGCGTTGGGCTTGGGCGTTGCCAATCACTTCTGGCACTGGCCGCTGTGGCTGGGCTTCATCGCCATCGGCGCAGCGGTGTTACATGCCGGGTGCCACTTCGTCTTGATTCCTTACCGCTACAACTTCTGGCGCTATGAGATCACGGCCACCGCGGTGTATCTGCGTAGTGGGTTCTTGTTTCGTAAATCGACCGCAATTCCAATCACCCGCATTCAAAACGTCACCCTCGAGGCCGGACCCCTTCTGCAATGGCAACAGCTCCAGGCAGTACAAGTCCAGACGGCTTCTGATAAACACGAAATCGCCGGGGTGACCTTAGAAGTGGCCAACGCGCTGCGCGAGCAGATCATGCAGCTGGCCAAGGAGGCCCGCGATGACGCCTAAACGCTTGCCGCTTTTGGCTTTGCCCCTCATGATCATCAACGAGATCAAGACTTGGTATTTCTTGATCTTGCTCATCGCCGCCAATGGCTTGCGCGGCCGGTTCGGCTGGCTCGAGATTTTGGGTATTATTGGCGTCATCGCTGTAATCGTCGGCTTCGCCCTCATCCGCTACTGGCGCTTCACCTATGCGCTAGAGGGACAGGCAGTCACCATCAACTCCGGGCTCTTCGTCAAAAAGGCCCGCCATATTCCCTACGCCAATATTCAGACGCTCCGTCGGCAACAATGGTTCTTCCTCCAGCCATTCGGCTTGGAAAGCCTGAGCATCGAAACGTCTGGACAAGAAAGCAAATCCGGCGAAGGCACCTTGTTCGCCGTTCCGCTCAGCGTCGCAGAGGCCATCGAAGCCCGCAGGCACCAGCACCCCGCAACCGCGCCAGCCACGCCGACCCCGCAGGTCACCGAAGCGAAGTCTTCGCAGACGATTTATCACATCAACGGTCGCGACCTCAACATCTATGCGTTGACAAGCCTCGGTTTCTTGCCGATTTTAGCCGTCGTCGGTGGGGCCTACAACAAACTCGACGATCTGATTCCCCACACATGGCGGGACCGCGCCGTCGATAGTCTCGCGCACCTTGCCGTACTCGTCATCGTGGGCTTAGTAGTCGCCGCGATCGTTCTGGCCATTTTCGTCTCATATATGAACTTGTTGCAACGCTACTATCACTTCACGCTCGAACGCGATGCCAACACCTTGACGGCGACGCGCGGCCTTTTCAAGCGCAACACGGTCAGTGTCCGGCTGGTCCGGGTTCAAGCCATTCAACTACAACAAAGCATCCTGCGGCAGCTTTTCGGCCTGACCACGGTCCAAGCCCTCACCGCCAGCAACGCGGCCGACGATGAAAGCAACAACGACCTCGTGTTAATGCCTGTCGTGCCAACCAAGCAAGTCTACTCGGCCATGCATCCGTTCGTTGGCTGGCTGCCCACGGCCGCCCCGACTCTGACGAAGGTGCCTAAAAGCAGTTATTTCTATTATATCCGCAACATCGTCTTGCCTCACCTGATCATCGTCGCGATTCTCGTCGGCTTGGTGGTCGCCTTCGGCCGCAACTGGCTGTGGCTATGCGTCATCGGGGCACTGCTCTGGCTGCTTTTGGCGGCCTTGCAAGGCCGCTATGCCGCGCGCAACGCAGGCGTCGCGATCATTGACGACCACCGTCTCGCCATTCAAACCGGTAATGTGTGGACGCGGACGCAATACATTGTCCGCCGGGAAAATATCCAGTCGTTGACTGCGGCCTCTAGCCTCTGGTTAGACAAACACGCTAAGGCGCATCTGCGCGTGAATGTTCGCCGCGGCGACGGCAACAAGCAGCTCGAGGTCCGCTACCTCGACGCGGCAACGGTCACCCGCGTCTTGGCGTGGTATCAACCGACCGATGCACATCGGCAAATTTTCTGAAAATAATGCTTACGCCGGCTTTGTTTTTCTGGTAACGTTAGTAACTGCTGTGGACGACAACTTTTGTCGATTGGTTCCGTATAGGCCGTTTGGCTGACTCTACCTGCCAAAATTCCGAGTCCACACAGGAGTAAACATGCCTAAAAACTTTAAAGAAGAAATCTTCTTCAGTCTCATCATGGCCGGTCTGATGGTTTTCGTCATGGCAGGCTACAACGTCGCCTTAACTGATGGCTTCTCTGACGGTTATGTCTTGGAAGTCCTTCGCGGCTATCCGCTGGCGCTGCTGATTGCCTTGATCCTCGACCTCGGAGTTGTCGGGCCGACCGCCAAAAAGGTGTTTTTCAACCACATCTTCCAGCCTGAGATGGAACAAAAGCCAGCAATCATCGGCATCTGCATCTCAATCTTGATGGTTGCCGGAATGGTAACCTTGATGTCCGCATTTGGGATGATCGTCACCCACAACTTCGCCGGGAACATCGCCTTGACCTACCTGCACACCTGGATTTTCAACCTGTTCATGGCACTGCCATTGCAACTACTGATCGTCGGCCCAATCGCCCGCGCTGCCTTAGCTGCTTTCCAAAACCGTGGAACAACCGCCGAAGTAGACTAAGCTCACAGAGCGAAGCGAGGCGGGCTTAGCGGGTCGGATAGCTCGACTACGCACAGCGTGCACCTTAAAAATCAAAAACGGCATTCCTGACGCAATTGTCGGGGATGTCGTTTTTGATTTTTCTTTGCGAAAACTACTACGATTTTCACAGCAAAGCATCATTTCATGGCAGGAGTTTAACGGTCTTGTATCGTTTATGAATGCCAGCCGCTTTTAGCGGCCTGCATAGACGTCGTGGTTGCACACGGCGTTTTTTCTATGCCTAAATTATACCGTGGTCATCCACTGAAGAAAACCCGAGCCATGCCGAGGTTTTTCGCAGATTTCTCTTACACCTACTCGAGTTATCTGGTATGATAACCAACCGTAAACTGCAATGATTATGATCGCCTCAAGGCTCCGCCTATTTGCCTTGAGGTTTCACGCCATGGCCTTATGCTGTGGCGTTTTTTTGCGGAAAAATGAAGTAAAGGAGTTTGTTTACCCATGGAATTATCACAGTCTATGCCGAAGGCGCGCGTCCAAATCGCGCATCCGGCGCTGGCGATGGTCGGTTTGATGATCGGCTCGTTCGTCGGGATGTTTTCTGAAACCGCGTTGAATATCGCGTTACCGTCTCTGATGACGGCGCTCGGTGTCACTCAAGGTACCGTGCAATGGCTCGTCACCGGCTACATGCTCGTCATCGGCATCTGCATGCCACTATCAAGCCTATTGACGAAGCACTTCACCACCAAAAAAATTGTCCTTTTCGCCTTAGGGGCCTTCATCATCGGTTCGATCATCTCGGCGTTGGGCACCAGCTTTCCGGTCGTCTTGTTCGGGCGGATGGTCCAAGGAATCGGGACCGGCCTTGTGTTACCGCTGATGTTTTCGGTCGCGTTACTGATTTTTCCGCCGCATAAACTCGGGACGGTCATGGGGATGGCCGCGCTCGTCATCATGTTCGCCCCTGCCATCGGCCCGACGATCACCGGCTTGTTGCTTGCCAAGTTATCCTGGCACTTCATCTTCTGGTTGTTCGTGCCGTTCTTAGTTATCGCTTTCGTTTTTGCCGCAATCAATCTCGACAACGTCTACGAACAGACCCAGACACCGGTCGATTGGCTGTCGATCATCGAATCGACCATCGGGTTTGCCGGGATCGTTATCGGCGCCTCGTCCGCCGCTTCTGCCGGCTGGCTGTCAGCGCGTGTGCTAATTGCCTTGATCGTCGGCATTATCGCCTTAGCGCTATACGCTAAGCGGCAACTCGGCTTAGAAAAGCCGATGTTGAACTTGCATGTCTTCAACACTCGCCGCTTCACGGTCGGCACGCTGCTAGTCATGCTTGATTTCGGGGTCATCTTAGCCTCGATGTACCTGTTACCGATGTTCTTACAGCGCGTTATGCACCTGCCAGTCGCCTTGACCGGGATCGTGATGTTACCAGGTGGGATCGTCAACGCCGCCGTCTCGGCGATCGCCGGGCGGATGTACGACACGCATGGCGCCAAGTGGCTGAGCCGTATCGGTTTCATCATCGCGATTATCGGGGTCGGCATTCTTTTGTCCGCCAACGCCCACAGCTCCTTGGCCTGGGTCATCTTCGGCCACGTTGTCTTGATGATTGGCGCGCCGCTGGCCATGTCGCCTTCTCAGACCTACGGATTGAACAGCCTTGAAGGTGCCCAAAGCGCCGATGGGTCGGCGATCTTGAACACCTTGCAACAAATCGTCGGCGCGGTGGCGACCGCGATCGCTACCTCGATGATCGCCTTGGGTAGCGCGCAACAGGCCGGCACCGCCGGGTTAACCAGCGGGAGCCACTACGGTTTCATCTTCGTCTTGCTTCTGGCAATCGTCGCGCTGGTCGTTTCCTTCCAAGTCCAAGCCCCTGCTACAAGCAAAGATGCCGAATAGTGTGAGGATAAGATGAGATTTCATTGACATCTTCATTAAACCAAGATAATATGAGTAACAATATTTGACGTTCTCGAAGATGAGTACGTTGCGCTATTCTTCAAGAGAGGCCCTGGGTGGTGAAAAGGGTCAGATGCCGCAACCGAAGATGGTCTTCTTGAGTCTTTGACGACGAGCAATCGTGAGTCGTCAACGGGCACTCCCGTTATTGAGCCTGGGTATTCCTGTTCGGAGTACCTGCAAAGGAAGTTAGCGCGAGCTGGCTTCGAACCCAAGGTGGTAACGCGGAGATAACGCCGTCCTTGGCTAGTGCTGTCACTAGTCGAGGGCGGCGTTTTCTTTGGCTGGCATAACGGGTACAATTAATCCTTGTAAGCCTCATTTTTATCTCAACATGGAGGAACCAAATCAATGTGGAAAATCATCACCGACTCGACGCCGCAACTGATCGTCGCCGGCCTTAAATACACGATTCCGATTGCGATCATCTCGTTCATCATTGGATTGATCATCGCCTTAGTGGTCGCCTTGACCCGCATCAGTGCCAAACGCGGCGCTTTCAGCATCTTGCGCGGCATCGCCAGCTTCTATGTCTGGCTGTTTCGGAGCACGCCGCTATTAGTCCAGCTGTTCATCGTCTACTTCGGCCTGCCTTACCTCATCATCCCGGGCCTTTTCCCCAACGGGATCAAGCTCGATCCTTATACCGCCGGGATTATTACCTTCTCTTTGAACACCGGCGCGTACTGTGCCGAAACCGTGCGGGCGGCGCTGTTGTCCGTGCCGGAAGGTCAATGGGAGGCGGCCTATGCGATCGGCATGCCGCGGGCATTGGTGCTTCGCCGCATCATCATTCCGCAAGCCTTGCGCATCGCACTGCCGCCTCTGTCCAACTCCTTCATCGGTCTGGTCAAAGACACCAGCTTAGCGGCATCGATCACCATCGTCGAAATGTTCGAAGTCAGCCAACAGATCGCGGCGGCGAACTATCAGCCGCTGTTGATGTACTCCCTGGTCGCCTTGATCTACGCCGTCTTCTGCACCGTCTTGTCTTGGTTGCAAAAATGGCTGGAGAAGAAATCGTCTGCCTACCTGTTGCCGACTCAAGGAGGGGCTAACTCATGATCTCAGTTGAGAATTTATCCAAAAGCTTCGGGGATAACATCGTGTTGAACAACATCTCCACGACCTTCCCCGAGCGCGAAACAACCGTCATCTTAGGGCCTTCTGGTTCCGGGAAATCGACCTTCTTGCGGAGCCTGAACCTGCTGGAACACCCAGAAGGCGGCACCTTACACCTCGATGATCTGACGATCGACTACGCCCAGCAAATTTCTAGTAAAACCACGCTGGCCGCGCGCCAATACACGGAAATGGTCTTTCAGAGCTTCAACCTTTTTCCTCATCTGACCGTCTTGAAAAATATCATCGAAGGCCCTGTTCACGTCCTCAAAACGCCTAAAGACAAGGCCATCAAAGAAGCCCGCGAACTGCTCGCCAGCGTCGGACTGGCAGACAAGGCCGATGCCTTCCCCGCACAACTCTCTGGTGGCCAAGCACAGCGGGTCGCCATCGCCCGCTCGCTGGCGATGCATCCCCGCTACATTTTGCTCGACGAACCGACCAGTGCGCTTGACCCCGAACTAGAACTAGAAGTCTTGAAGGTCCTCTTGAAGATCCATAACGAAGAACAGTCGATGATCATCGTCACTCACAACATGGCCTTCGCCAAGCAAGTCGCCAACAAAATCCTTTTCTTGGAGCACGGCGTCATGCGCTACGACGGCCCCACCGCAGGCTTCTTCGCCTCCGATGACGAGCGCATCAAGAACTTCATCGCCTCCATGACGTTCACACTATAACCAGAGCGCAGTGGCGCGCATTTAGCGCGTAGCGTAACGTGTGCGGTTGGCGGAGCGGATTTATCCGCTTAGTCAATCGTGCCGTTAGGCCTAGCGCGTTGCGCCACGTAGCTCGACGATAACCAGAGCGAAACAGGACGGACTTAGGCATGTGTATAAGAAAGCGTGGGCGCCGTGCCGGCAACGCCGGTGCAAGCACGCGATTGCTTATACGCAATACCGTTGTCCTGTGTAGCTCGACGATAACCAGAGCGCAGTGGCGCGCATTTAGCTGGGAGTCTAAGACAGGGTGCCGCAGTGATGCGAAGCATCGCAAAGGTACCATGACTTAGACAGCCCAGCGTTGCGCCGCGTAGCTCGACGATAACCAGAGTGCAGTGGCGCGCATTTAGCTGGGAGTCTAAGGCAGGGTGCCGCAGTGATCCGAAGCATCGCAAAGGCGCCATGACTTAGACAGCCCAGCGTTGCGCCGCGTAACTCGACGATCTGCAAATAATCGGTTTGAAGCCATGTACTCAATTGATTTAAGTCCACAAAAGTATTTAAAAAAAGGGGTAATCATTATGTCAAAGAAAACCATTTTCCGCAGCATCGTCGCCGCCGCGGCGCTGATCGCGACCACCGCCGGGCTTGCCGCATGCTCTAGCACCAGCAAATCAAGCAGCGACACGAAAACTACCTACAAATCCGAATTGGTGAAGAAAAATACCCTCACCGTCGGGACCGAAGGGGAATACAAGCCTTATGCCTACCGTGACAACGGCAAGATGACTGGGTTTGAAGTCGAGTTGGCCAAGGCAATTGGCAAGAAGATGGGCGTTAAGGTCAACATCGTGCCAACCAAGTGGGACTCGTTAATTGCCGGGGTCGGCTCTGGCCGCTTCGATCTTGCGATGGACAACATCACCGCCACTGCAG